>DAIUFO010000375.1:0-4047 GCA_036844545.1 Chloroflexota bacterium | reverse complement strand
CTCCAACGCCTGCAGGTAGGCCTCGAACGTGGCCCAATCCCAATCCAGAGGCGGATTGCCGAGCAGGCCTGCCAGGTAGCGGCGCCGAGCCGGCGCCTGCTCGGGCCGGATCGGCGCCACCGACGAGCCGTCCTGGCCCAGCAGTTCGGTGGTGATCCCCTGCGAGATCTTGTCGCGGCAGGCAGGCTCCGCCAGCCGCCGCAAGTCGCTGTGGCTGTGCATGTCGATAAAGCCCGGCGCCACGATCAAATTGGCGGCGTCGATCTCCAGCGTTGCCGGCCCAGGCAACTGTCGGGCAACAGCCTCAATGCGCCCATCCCGGATACCAACGTCTCCCCGGAACCAGGGATTGCCCGCGCCATCGAGGATGCGCCCGCCGCGGATCAGGACCTCGAACACTCGTAGAGTGTGCCAGCTTTTGTCGCCGTCCGCGTAGGACCGTGGCATGATCCCAGCATGGCCGGCGATCCCCATCCACTCGGCGACGACCCCGATGCCTATCTCGAGCGGCTCAATTACCGGTCCACCAAGACGGACCACGGCAAGCTGGGCTACGTCATGGGTCTGGGGCTGCTGTTCATTACCTTCATGGCCCTATTCCTGTGCGGGCTCGTCGGCAGCTTCTTCCTGCACTCGCCATTCATCTCTCGTTAAGAATCACTGGTAACCGAATGCCCCAAACGCCATTGACGCAACCGGCATCGCTCTGCTCCCGAGCGTTTGCAACGTCTCGGCTGTTTGGGGCATTCGGTTAGCTACACTCCCATCATGAGCCGCTCGCTCAGGATTGGCTCCGTTCGCGGGATTGATGTGCGCCTGCACTTCACCTTCCCGCTGATCGTGCTGTGGGCCGCGATCGATTGGGGCGCCGGCTCCTACCTTGGCTGGCAAGGCGCGCTCTACGGGGTGGTGCTGGTGCTGCTGCTGTTCGTGTGCGTCGTGCTGCACGAGCTGGGCCACAGCCTGGTGGCGATGCACTTCGGCGGCCGCGTCAAAGACATCACGCTGCTGCCGATTGGCGGTGTGGCGCAGATGCGGCGCATGCCTGGCAAGCCGGGCCAGGAGCTGCTGATCGCCCTCGCCGGCCCGGCGGTGAACGTGGCCATCGCGCTGGTCCTGGGCGCCATCTTCTGGATGTCACGCGACGGCAACCTGCCGGTTATCTGGCGGATCGTGCGGATGGCCATGCGGCCGGGCGTGAACGGGCTGCTGGTATACCTGCTGCTGGCCAACGCGGGCATGGCCCTGTTCAACCTGCTGCCTGCCTTCCCCATGGACGGTGGCCGCGTGCTTCGCGCCCTGCTCACGATGGGCATCGGCCACATGAAGGCCACTACCGTCGCCGCTCGCATCGGGCAGCTCGTTTCCGTCGGCTTCTTCATCGGCGCTATCCATCTGCTCAATCCCGTACTCATGCTGGTCGGGTTCTTCATCTTCACCGGCGCGGCTCAGGAGCTGCGCGGCGCCCAGGTACGGCGGGTGTTGGACAGCATCACCGCCGGCCAAGCCCTGGGCTTGAGCAGCGCACCGGTGCTCGACCCTGACCAGGAGCTGGGCTCCGTCACGCAGCTAGCCATCTTCAACCACGAGCCGGACTTTCCCGTCATGCGCGACGGCCAACTGGTGGGCGCGCTCCACATTGCCAGCCTCAACGACGCTATGCGAGAGCACGGCCCTTGGGCGCCGGTCAGCGCCGCCATGACCGTGCAGAGCCTGCGGGCCAACGCCAGCGACACCCTGTACGACGTGGACCAACTGCTGGCCGAGAACGAAGCCGAAGCCGTCAGCGTCACGGGCGACAATGGTTTCCTGGGCATCCTGACCCGGCAGCGGATCTGGGCGACACTGCACGCCGCCGGCGCCGCTGCGCGAGGCTGAGGCTGCTTCCAGCCAAAGCGCTGACCATCGCCGGCTCGGATTCGGGCGGCGGGGCCGGCATCCAGGCCGACCTGAAGACGTTCGCCGCGCTGGGCGTGTACGGCAGCAGCGTGGTCACGGCCATCACCGCCCAGAACACCCGCGGCGTCTTTGCCGTGCAGGAGATCGACGCCGAGGTCGTCGCCAAGCAGATCGACGCAGTGATGGAAGACATCGGCGCCGCCGCGGCCAAGACGGGCATGTTGTCCAGCGCCGCCATCATCGAAGTGGTTGCGGAGGGCGTCCGCAAGCATCGCATCGAGAAGCTGGTGGTCGACCCGGTGATGGTGGCCAAGAGCGGCGACACGCTGCTTCGGCCCGAGGCTGTCTCGGCCTTGCGCGAGCTGCTGCTGCCGCTGGCCCTGGTGGTCACCCCGAACATTCCGGAAGCGGAAGTGCTGGCCGGCGCCGCCCTCGACACCGACGAACAGTTGCGTGACGCAGCCAAGGCCATCCACGCCATGGGCCCCAAGGCCGTGGTCATCAAGGGCGGCCACCGCTCAGGGGACGCCGACGACCTGCTGTACGACGGCCAGGAGTTCCACACGCTCCACGCCAAGCGTGTCGATACGCCCCACACCCACGGCACCGGCTGCACCTTCTCGGCCGCCATCGCCGCCAACTTGGCCAAGGGCCTGGCCGTGCCGGAAGCCGTAGCCGAGGCCAAGCGTTACCTCACCGGCGCCATCGAGCACGCCTACGCCATCGGCGGCGGCCACTCGCCCGTGCACCACTTCTACGCGCTGTGGTAGAAACCGGCCAGTCAACCTCCTTCCTTCGCCGCAAAGGGCGACTCCACCGTTTCTCCGGTGGAAACGGCCCTTAGGCGCTACCCGCGCTGGCTGGTTTTCAGGTGATCATGCGCGGCCGGTTTTGACTGATCGCTGACTCGAAACAGGTACTGCGTTCGCGTTAAATATCGCGGGTTCGGCCATGGGGAGCCAGAGCGTGACGCCACGTCACGTCGCACGCTGACTCGCGGCGCTTTGAACGGCAAAATCGTGCAAGCGGCGATTGGTTCTGAGAACAGGTGTTCCAAACGATTGCTAGCATGGCGACCACCAATGGCAGACGAGACGGAGGCGAGCCCTAGCCACCCCAAATGGCCGAGCCTTGGATTCGCTTTCGAACAGGTGAGCAAACAGCTGGACCTCCAAGGCGACCTATGGGACTCGGCTGATAGGAGGCTCCAGTTGGTCCTCGGCGTCACTGGAGTGGTCTTTGCAGTTGTACTCGGCCTCGAGCGGCCGTCACAAGCTATCCCCGTCATAGTCGGGGTAATCGGGTCGATCGCTCTTGCACTGTTCTTGGCTGCGAGCAGCGTAGCGGTATTGGGATATTGGCCGCGCGAGTTTGACCGCCCGCCCAAGCCAAGCACGCTGCGCGACATTTACCTCACAACCGCCGAGGAGCAAACGAAGCTTGAGGTGCTGGATACGATGCTTCTGGCGTACGACGCCAACGGTGAGGAACTTGAACGCAAGTTCGCTCGGTTTAAGGTGCGTTCCTGTTGTCGGCCTCAGCCGTGGTGGGGCTCGGTATAGCCGTTATCCTTCAATTGCTCAGCCAGGCAGTTGCTGTCCATATGAACCGAATGGCGCGAAGGAGTAAACACAATGGCTGAAACGCGTGTGCCGGAACGCCGGCCGAATCCCCGGTTGTCCAACTTGATCGAGCAAGGTGGCAAGAGCCGCGACTATAGCCGTGTGATCAGTCCCAAGGGCGGCGAAAAGACGACCAGCGGCCAGACGGAGCGCGCTCCGTCTGGGAGTGGGAAGAAAAAGTAATGCCCGACGAGCAGGCGACCAGCACCAACCAGCCTTCAGATGCTTCCAGCAGCGTAGGGGCCTCACCTCAGACGCCAGCACATCTGGTTACGCCGCCACCCTAATTAAGGGCCGCGTGTACACGAGGGTCTGACCGGAGACTTCGCCGACAGCCGCGGCTGCTTCAGCCCCCGTAGATAGACGTGCAGCGGTCCGTCCGCCCGTGTAGCCTTGGCCTGGATATCGCGCAGGATGGGCGTCCCGATGAGGTGCTTGGTCGCAGGCGAAGTCCTGACGCTGTGGTAGACTCCCGGACAATTTCATATTTGTCCGCGGGGGAGCGAGCAGCTGAGAGGCGGGGTCA
>DAIUFO010000374.1:0-4069 GCA_036844545.1 Chloroflexota bacterium | reverse complement strand
TGAGCATCGTCGCCGCGCCCAAAGAGTGGGCGCCGGTGTTCCAGGATCGCGGCTATGACGTGACCGAGGTCGATCTGCTGCCCGGCAAGGACAACACCGTAACCTTCCAGATCACGCCGCCGGCCACGACCGCGGCCGGCTCGCAGCGCATCACACTGCAGGGTGCAACCGACGATGGCCAGAGCGCCAAGCTGGACCTGGGGGTGACCATCAGCGGCAGCGCCGGCGGCGGCAACCTGAAGCTCACCACCGATTACCCGGTGTTGAAGGGCGCCAGCGGCACCAAGTTCGAGTTCAAGGCGACTATCGCCAACAACACCGGCAAGGACAACATCTTCGGGCTGTCCGCGACCGCGCCGGGGAACGACTGGCTGGTCTTCTTCCAGCCATCGTTCGACCAGAAGCAGATCTCGAGCACCTCTGTGAAGTCGGGCGCGACGGCGGACGTGAACGTCGAGGTCCAGTCGCCGGCCACGGCCAAGCCGAATGATTTCCCGGTGTCCGTCAAAGTCAGCAACGACGCCGGCGACACGGCCAGCGTGGACCTCAAAGTGACCATCATCGGCAACTACAAGGTCGACCTGACGACGCCGACCCAGCAGCTGAATACCAATGCCACGGCGGGCCAGGCCAAGACGCTGCAGGTGATCGTGGTGAACACCGGCTCGGCGGGGGTCCAGAGCCTCAGCCTGACCGCTACCGGCCTGCCGAGCGGCTGGACGATGACCTTCGCGCCGGACAAGCTGGATTCGATCGATCCCGGCACCAACCGCCAGGTGCAGGCCACGCTGACGCCGGCGGCTAAGGCTATCGCCGGCGACTATTCCATCAGCCTGTCGGTCAGCAGCACGCAGGCCTCGGTCAGCAAGGACTTCCGCGTCACGGTCGAGACGCCCACCATCTGGGGCTGGGTCGGCATCGGCATCGTGGTAGTCGTAGTCGGCGGCCTGGTCTGGATGTTCGCCAGCTACAGCCGGAGGTAAGGCATGGCTGCGCTGGTCGAGACCCAGCAACTGACGAAGAAATACGGCGAACGCACGGCCGTCGATGCGCTGAACCTCACGCTCGAGGAGGGCGAGATCTTCGGGCTGCTCGGCCCCAACGGCGCCGGCAAGACGACGACCATCCTGATGTTGCTGGGCCTGACGGAGCCCACGGAGGGTACGGCCACAGTGGCTGGCTTCAATCCCCAACGCGACGGGCTGAAGGTCAAGCGGATCGTCAGCTATCTGCCTGAGAACGTGGGCTTCTACGAGGACATCAGCGCCCTGGCCAACCTGCGCTACACGGCCGAGCTCAACCGCATCCGGCGCAAGGAAGCGGAGGAGCTGATCGAGGAAGCGCTGGAGGAAGTTGGGCTGGCCGATCGGGCGTTCGACAAGGTCGGCACCTACTCCCGCGGCATGCGTCAGCGCCTGGCCATCGCCGACGTGCTGATCAAGCGTCCGCGTTTGGCCTTCCTGGATGAGCCGACCCTAGCCCTCGATCCTGACGGCGTCAACCAGATGCTGGAGCTGATCCTCAAGCTGCGCCGCGAGCGGGGCATGACGATCCTGCTGTCGTCCCACCTGCTGGAGCAGGTGCAGCGCATCTGCG
Source organism: Chloroflexota bacterium (assembly GCA_036844545.1). Taxonomy (GTDB): domain Bacteria; phylum Chloroflexota; class JAJPGV01; order JAJPGV01; family JAJPGV01; genus DATGVV01. The sequence goes on along the minus strand of DAIUFO010000374.1, from coordinate 2,473 downwards.
ACCGCATCGGCATCTTCGTCAAGGGCAAGATGGTGGCCCTGGGCGGGATCGAGGAGCTGGGTATGCAGCTGTCCAACAATGGCGGCCGGGTGGTGGAGATCGGCGCTGAGCCGCTGAGTGAGGACCTGATCAAGGCCCTGCGCGCCATCAAGGGCGTAAAGGCCGTGGAGCGCTCGCAGAAGCTGCTGCTGGTCAGCTCCGACAAAGAGCTTCGGCCCGAGCTGGCCACAGCCGTGGCCGCGGCCGGCGCGAAGCTTCATCACCTGCGCCTGCAAACCGTCAGCCTGGAGCAAATCTACTTCCGCTATTTCCGGGAGAACTAACCAGCCATGGGCATTATTCCGATTTTCCGCAAGGAGCTGGCGGACCACCTGGGCAGCCGCCGCTTCGCCATCCTGTTCGCGCTGATCGTGCTGGCCGGCGTGTCCGCCAGCTACGTGGCGGCGCAGTCGATCCAGGCCGACCTCAGCAAGCACCCGGACCAGAGCTTCGTGTTCCTGCGGCTGTTTACCTCGTCCAGCGGCAGCCTGCCGCCGTTCGTGTCGTTTATCGCCTTCCTGGGGCCGCTGCTGGGCGTAGCCTTCGGCTTCGACGCGATCAACAGCGAGCTGGCGCGGGGCACGCTCGGCCATCTGCTGTCGCAGCCGATCTACCGCGACGACGTGATCAACGGCAAGTTCCTGGCCGGCATGGCGGTCATAAGCGTCACCATGCTGTGCATCTTCTTCGTGGTGGGTGGGCTGGGCCTGCGCATGATCGGCGTGCCGCCGACGGGCGACGAGATGATCCGGCTGCTGTTCTTCTTCATCATCAGCGTCATTTACGTCGGCTTCTGGCTGGCGCTGTCGACGCTGTTCTCGCTGCTGACGCGCCAAGTGGCCACTTCCGCCCTGGCGGCGCTCGCCGTCTGGCTGTTCATGTCCATTTTCGTGAGCATCATCTCCGGGCTCATTGCCGGCGCCATCTACCCGGTCACCGACAGCTCGCCGGTGCAGCAGCAGCTGGACCACGCGACGCTGCAGGGCAACATCTCGCGCATCTCGCCAGCCAACCTCTACAGCGAGGCCACCGAGGCGATCCTCACGCCGGAGCTGCGGACTACCGGCCCGATCCTGCTGAGCCAGGCGGAGGGCATGGTGCCGGGAGCGCTGTCGCTCAACCAGAGCCTGCTGCTGGTGTGGCCCGACCTCACCGCCACAATCGCCCTGACGGTCCTCTGCTTCGGCGCGGCCTACGCCACCTTCCTGAGACAGGAAGTCAGGACCCTCTGATGGCGGCTGGCGCGGCAGTGAAGCTGGACCGCGCCAACGCGGCGCCGCTCTACCGGCAGATCGAGCGCATCCCGCGGGCAGCCGCGACGGGTGAGCTGCCCGCCTGATGCCGCACGAGCTGGTCGACTTCGCCGCCAGCAAGACCGAGGCCCTGATCGGCTTCCTGGACGAGCTCGTGGCCATCGAATCGCCCACCGACAACCCTTCCGGCGTCGGACGGGCACAGAGCCTGCTGGCCAGCCGTTTTCAGGACGCCGGCGCTCACATCGAGCTGCTGCCAGGCGGGGAGGGCTTCGGGCCGCACCTGCTGGCTCGGACCGGCGAGGGCCGGGCTCAGGTACTCGTAATCGGCCACGTCGACACTGTTTGGCCGATGGGCACGCTGGCGCGCATGCCCTACCGCCGCGACGGCGAGCGCATCGCCGGGCCTGGCATCTACGACATGAAAGGCGGCATTGCGCTGATCTGGCAGGCGCTGGCGGGCCTGCGTGAATTGGGCCGGCAGGGCGCTTCACGGCTGGCCATCCTGATCACCTCGGACGAGGAGGTTGGCAGCCCCACCTCGCGGCGGCTGGTTGAGGAGCTGGCTCGCGAGAGCAAGGCCGTGCTGGTGTTCGAGCCGGGCGTCCTGCCGGCCGGGGCCGTCAAGACGGCTCGGAAGGGGGTTGGCCTGTTCAAGCTGAAGGTCAGCGGCAAGGCTGCCCACGCCGGCAACGATCCCGACCGTGGCCGCAGCGCCATCTACGAGCTGGCCCGCCAGATCGCCAAGCTCGAAGCGCTGACGGACCGCGACAGCGGCGTGTCGGTGAACGTCGGCGTCATCCGCGGCGGCACGCGGCCCAACGTCGTGGCCGCCGAGGCTGAGGCGGAGATCGACCTCCGCGTGGCTACGATGGCGCAGGCGATGGCCTTGGAACACGCGATCCTCGGGCTCGAGCCGCTTGGCCCCGACGTACGCGTCGAGGTGAGCGGCGGCCTCAACCGTCCGCCGATGGAACGCAGCGCGCACGTCGCCGGCCTCTACGAGCAGGTCCGCGGCCTGGCGTGGGAGCTGGGCATCGAGCTGCCACAGACCGCGGTCGGAGGCGGCAGCGACGGCAACTTCACGGCAGCCCTGGGCGTACCCACCCTCGACGGCCTCGGCGTCGTCGGCGCCGGCGCCCACGCCGACCACGAGCACATCCGCGTGAGCCACCTGGCCA
>DAIUFO010000373.1:0-4070 GCA_036844545.1 Chloroflexota bacterium | reverse complement strand
CACGACAGCCACTCGATAGGCGCGCGATAGGCGCGCGATAGGCGCGCGATAGGCGCGCGCTAGTCGCGTCATTCGGCATCGGGCGGCAGCGGAACGGGGAGGGCGTAGCGGCAGGCGCGGGCGGCGCCGAGACGGACGATGAGGCCCCTGGTGAAGAGCTCGGGCTCGGGTTGGCGTCGAGGCATAAAGAGGAAGGTAAGGCGCGTTCGCACCAGACCGGGGGTGGCCACGATCATTCGGCGGAAGCTGACGCGGAGTCCGGATTCCGCCGGTCCTTCAGCTCTTCGGCCTACTCACTATCCTTGCAGTCGTTCGGAGCTTTTTGCCAGTGATAAGCGAAGTTACCCGATTTGGCAAACTATGCAATTATTGGTAGCGTATAGTTAGTCCAGTTTTGGTTAGGAGGGCGGAATGAACAGTCAGGATGTAGAAACCCTGACCAGGGCTGCCAGAGAAGCCCCCGCCGATATTCAGGAGTCGCTTTTGAGGCTGCTGTCCATCCGCGACGCAAGCATGCGTCCGGTTGTGGCCCGAGCGCTGAGGGCAATCGATGCGATCATGGAAGGGGTTCCTCATTCGGCCGCCCTCGAAGCTGTTGGGAAGGCCTCGGACGTTGGCTCGTTAATCGCGCTGTTGCAGGCAACCAGCGCGCCGATTCTCGAGGATCAGCCGTTCGCAAAAGTCCTGCTCCGCGGTGTCGCAGCTCGGGACGAGTTGTTGACGGCTGAAGGCGGCGCCATGTCAGCAGATGCGGTCAAGGATGTGTTGCGCCTGAGCAGCCGGCAGGCTGTAGATAATCGCAGGAAGGCTGGCAAGCTCCTTGCAGTGGAGGCTGGCCGCCGTGGGTTTCTCTTTCCGGTCTGGCAATTCAGCTCCAATGGCGGGATGCTGCCTGGATTTGAGGCAACGCTCGGTGAACTGCGTGAGTCGGGACTTGATCCATGGATGAGCCTCATCTTTTTCCTGGATCCCTCACCTGGGCTTGGCAGGCGAACGGCGCTGCAGGCAGTGCGGGACGGCGACATCGATCGGGTGCGTAAAGCAGCCGCAAGTGCAGGCGAACAGGGCGGCCGGTAACGGCCGGACCTGCCCGACATCCCGAGCCGCCCAAGGATTTCGACGACCGAGAAATCGTCGTCGCAAGAATCTCCCCGCCGACCAGCTTCTTTCGAATTGAACATCGGACTGCCGACGAGCTTATTTTTCGACACAGCTTCTATCGCTTCAATGCTCCCAATGACGAGTTTAGGGTCCTATACCTTGGAGACTCGGTTGAGTGCGCCTTCATTGAAAAGTTCGGGTCAGTCAGCGGCAAGAACCGAGTGTCCGCCAAAGCGCTGGCTGACGTCCACGTGCTCGAGATTGATCTCGTTCGGCGCTTGGTCTTAGCAGACCTGACGGGTCCGGGCCTGGCGCGAATTGGCGCGGACGACCGAATCTGCAAGGGCGAAGATTACGACCTGTCCCAACGCTGGGCGCTGCGCCTGCACGAGCACCCACATCAAGTGGATGGCATCCTGTATGGCTCACGTCATGACCCGAGCGTTCGATCAGCCCTGTTCGACAGAGCGTCCGACGCGGTTATTCGTGTTGACGAGGTGGCTGACTTTTTCGATCGGACTCGGCTCGAAGCGCTCCTGGAGAGGTACGGGTTCGGATTGCTGGGCGACTTGACTGCTCTTTCACGTCTCATCAAGAACACGCCGAGACGCTAATTACACCGGGTTAAGAAAGGCCGGACTTCTACTCGTCCGTCAGCGCTGGTCCCAGTCGCGCTTGTCCACGCCCCAATCGGTGTCGCCCGGTTTCTTGATGGTGATGTGGCATGCGAAGTGCTCCTTGGCGGCGCCATGCCAGTGCCACTGGCCATGCGTGACCATCACCGCTTCGCCGGCTGGGACGATGCGCCGGCCCGACTCGTCGGCCACCTCGCAGCTGCCCTCAATCACTTGCAGCAGCTGGTCGTTGTGGTGCACGTGCGGCAGCGACCTGGCGCCATCGTCGAACCAGACAGCCATGTAGCCGATTTCGTCGCTGTCGTCTGGCCCAATGAGGCGCTGCTGGTAGACCACGCCCTGGAAATGGTCCGGCTCGTCGACGCGGCGGGCCTGGCTTTTGTCCGGCTTGAGGTGCTTCATGCCAACCAGCTTACTTCTGCGCGAAGAAGCCGGCGTCGTCGAGCTCCTTCACCAGCGTCGAGTCGGCAAACTCCTCGGGCTTGTGGCCCTTCACGTTGTTCTCGTCGATCACTTCCTGCAAGCCGGGGATGCTGGGGTAGGGCTTGTCCTCAAAGACTGTCGAGACGGTCTGCCAGGCCGCGTCCAGCGTCGCCTTGTCGTCGGTTTTCAGGTACTTGGACATGATGCCGTCGGTGAAGGCCCGGTCGGACTTGATGCGGCGGATGCCCTGCACCACGGACTTGAGGAAGCCCACCGCGGCGGTGTGGTGGGCCTTCAGGTAGGACCGCGTAGCCACCAGGCCGGTAGCGGCGAAGGGGATATGCATGCCGGTGATGTCGATCAGCTCGTGCGCGCCGGCCTCCAGGGCCGGCACGTGCTCGGGCTCCGCCAGGATCGCCGCCTGCACCTGCTTGGTCTTGAGCGCGGCCACCGAGCCGGGGATGTCCTTGGTGGCGATGATGTGCACGTCGACGTCGGGCGTGAGGCCCTTGGTCTTGAGCACCTTGCGCAAGATGAAGTCGTCCTGGCCGCCGATCTGCGAGACGGCGATGGTCTTGCCCTTGAGGTCGTCGACAGTCTTGATGCTGGGGTCGGCCATCAGCTTGTAGACGGCGTAGTTGACGAAGCCGGCGATCATGACGATGTCGGCGCCGTGCGAGCTGGCGTTGACGGTGCCCGGCCCGGACATCTCGACCACGTCCACGTTCTGGCTCAGCAGCGCCGCGGCGGCCGTGGAGCTGCCCCGGATGAGCGTGAGATCGGGCTCGATGCCGTTTTGGGTGAAGAACCCGCCCTCCTTCGCCGCCCACAACGGCGATTGCGTGGCGCCCACGGCTACCCACGCGCCGCGCACTTTCTCGCCTGTCGCGGCGGAGCCCGCGGCCGATGGCTTGGCCGCGGCGCTGCCCGCTGGATCTGACGTTGCGCTCGGCGCGGCCGAGCCGCAGGCGCTCAAGAGAAGGCACAGGCCCAGCACAAGGAAGCTTCTGTTCATGGCGCGAGCATTCTACGCCGGCAATGAGGGCTCCCTCACCTTGCTGCAGTGTCCTCTACAAACTTCTTTGTCGACCCGCGACGGCCACGACGACTTCGTCACCAGCCTCGCTCTCGCCGTCCGCGCCGCCTCCCACGCCTCCCCCGAGCCCTACGGCGTCATCATCCAGCCGCCCCTCCTCTACAACGACGGCAGATATTAGCCTTCTCCCCTATTTGGGAAAGGCCGTGGGGCACGCGGGTCAGGGAGCGTTGGGAGCATCCTTCGAAACGGATAGCTCCCCGGCATCCTGTAAGACCAGTTCCACCGCACGGCGAATGCTGGGATTGAGTGCCTCGAGGTAGTAGGCATCGCGGCCCCCCTTCAAGTACGCGAGCGCATGCTGGTAGGGTGCCAAATTCGCAGGTTCCGTCGTGGGCCCCAGCATGTCGACTACCTGCGCCGCCAGCGACGGATCTCCTTTGATCATGGACCTGAGCAGGAGTGCGATGTCGTCAACTGGAGCTCGCAATCCCGCTGCCACGGCTTCCGCCACATCCGGGAGGGCGCGCCGCGGCTGCAGCAGGGCAGCGAATAGGATCGCTCGATCGAACAATGTGCCTGGATGAGCTGGCCTTATGCGCAGTGAGCGGTTAGAGTCCGCGAGGGCCTGCTCGTACTTGCCCAATTGGTGCAGCGTAACTGCTCGGTTGTGCAGCGCCCCGGCCACCACCTCAGCGATGCCTGCCTCGGTCCGGTCGCCAAAGCGGGCGACGACCTCGTCGTACACCGCCATCGCGTCCTCCGGCCGGCCGAGCTGGCCCAACGTCACGCCCTTGTAGGCCAGCGCCCTGGCCACCAGCTCAGCGATGCCTGCCTCGGTCCGGTCGCCAAAGCGGGCGACGACCTCGTCGTAC
>DAIUFO010000372.1:0-4071 GCA_036844545.1 Chloroflexota bacterium | reverse complement strand
CCGGCGGCACCAACGCCGGCACCGCGGCCGACAAGTCCAAGAAAGGCCCGGACGGCGCCAAGCCGCTGGACCTGTTCCTCAAACCCGGCGACGTGGTCGAAGTGTCCTCGCCCTCGATTGGCGTGCTGCGCAACAAGATCGTCTAAACCTCCCTCTCCCGCCGCGGCGGGAGAGGGTCGGGGTGAGGGAGCCCACCGGCCGCCAGCGTACCTTGCGCTGCCAGCGCCCCAGCCGCTAATCGATGCGGGGCTTCCCCTCAAGATAGCTCGTTCCCTCGCTGAACCAGGTCGCGCGATTCCAGGCGCCCGCCGTCAGCGCGCGCGCCGTCCGCGGCTCCGAGTTCGTGACCGCGTGCGGCACGCCGGCCGGGATGCAGATCACCGAGTCCGGGCCAGCGGTCACGCTTTCGTCCCCGAGCTGGAGAGTAAGCGTGCCGTCGGTGACCACGAACACCTCCTCCGTCGGATGGGTGTGCAGCGGGATGGACGAGCCCTGGTCCATGTGCAGCTCGCCCACGAACAAGCTGGTGACGCCGTGCTCGGTGCCAATGAGGTTCCGGCCGCGCATGCCGGGCCGGTTGGGGATGTCCTGGATGCCGGCAAGCTGATGCAGGTGCTGGGTCATTGGCCACAACTTTAGGCCATATAATGCCGGGGCCGGTCAGTGCGGGATGGGCAGCCTGAATGCCAGCCAACCCGCGCCCACAGCGGCGGCCAGGCCAAAAATGAGCACGAGCACGGCGATGATCTTGTTCACGCGAGTTCCAGCTTAGCTGGATTGCGCTGCGACGGGCTTCGTAGCCTTGCGGTGCCGAAGCGCCTCGAGTTGATCCTCCCGCTTCTCGAAGTAACCGGCGATAGACCGGAATGACATGATTGGGCCGCCATGAAGCTGGCACTGTTCGAAGCTGCCGGCGAGGCAAGACCCGGCGTCATTACCGAACGTGGTGTCGTCGACTTCGACATCCACGGCATCGGCCGCATGCGCCTGCACGTCACGGACCCTCTGAAGCGCAGCTGGGACAAGGGCATCTACATGGGCGCCGACTCAACCAACCCCGAAGCCGTGCAGCGCAACCGGCCCCAAAGTTGAGAGCGATGGACGAGTACACCGACTTCGCCCACACTTAAGCCGTGGCGCTGGTCCGGCGAGCTGCAGCCCACGCAAGGCCTTTGGGACACGTCCGTCCCGCAAGAGACCTGATCCGTGGAGTCGTCACCCGGCAAGGGCAGCAGCTTCAGCTTCGTGCTGCCGGTGTCTGGCTGACATCTCGCCATCGCGGATAATTCGAGCCGCATGAGCACCGAGGAGGAGCCACGGCAGCAAAATATCGCGGCACGCAAGCGCCAGATGAGCGAGTCGCTGGAGCGGCTGTGGCAGGTAAACCTGGGTGATCGTCCGCCGGCGGGCGGCCTTCGCCTGGAGCCGCCCGCGGACGACGAGCGTTGACCGCGGCTGAGCTGGCGCGACACTATCGTCGCGGCGACCTCTCGCCGGTTGAGATCGCGCGGCAGGCGCTGGAGCACGCGGAACGCGAACAACCCAGGCTGAACGCGTTCATCACCCTGCTGCCGGAGGACGCCATGGAGACGGCTCGCCGATCGGAGGCTCGCTACCGGCAGGGTAGGCCGCTGGGGCCGTTGGACGGCGTCCCGGTGGCAGTCAAGGACCTGGTGCACATGGCTGGCGTCCGCACTACCGCGGCGTCCAAGGTGCTCGACGGCTACGTGGCCAGCGAGGATGCCGACGTGGCGCGGCGGCTGAAGGCCGGCGGAGCCGTCATTCTCGGCAAGACCAACCTGCACGAATTCGCCTTCGGCCCCTCCGGCGACGTGTCGCACTTCGGCCCGGCCCGCAACCCTCACAATGCCGGGCACATCCCTGGGGGATCCAGCAGCGGCTCGGGTGCGGCGGTGGCGGCCGGCATCTGCCCTGTGGCGCTGGGCACTGACACCGGCGGCTCGATCCGCATCCCCGCCTCACTGTGCGGCATCGTGGGCCTCAAGCCGACCTACGGCCGCGTGTCGTGCCGCGGCGTGATCCCGCTGTCGTGGAGCCTCGACCACGTCGGCCCAATGACCTCGACGGTCGAAGACGCGGGCCTGGCGCTGTCCGTCCTGTGCGACTTCGAGATGCCCGGACTGGAGCTTGGCCGGACCGCCCGCGTGGGCGTCTGCCGGGAGCTGCTGTTCGGGGCGCTGGATGCCGAGGTTCGGGCTCTGGTCGAGGCCGCGCTGCCGGCCGTTGGCGAGGTGCGGGAGATGGAGATCGCGCACATGTCGGCGACCAGCGCGCAGTCCGTGATCCTCGCTGCGGACGCGGCCACGTACCACCTGCCATGGCTGAAGGAGCGGCCCCAAGACTACGATCCGACCATCCGCGCCCGGCTCGAAACGGGCCTCGCCAGCCGCGGCGTGGACTACGTCCAAGCGATGCGACTGCGCGGCCTGTTCGTCGAGGCCATGACCGACGCGTTCAAGGACATAGACGTGCTGGCGGCGCCGACCACGCCAATCGCCGCGCCACCCTTCGGGGAAGTGCTCACGCCGCTGGACGACGGCTCCAGCCAGAACACCGCCGGACTGCTGCTGCGCAACACCTCGCCCTTCAACTTCTGCGGCTTCCCGGCCATCTCGGTGCCATGCGGGCGCACATCGGCCGGCCTGCCGGTTGGTTTGCAGCTCATCGCTAGGCCGTGGGACGAGGCCATGCTGCTGCGAGTCGCGGCGGCCTTCGAACGGAGCCGTCCCGCCGCCTGACGCTGAGCTGCTTGGCGCGCCCTCAATCATGGACAACCTGAACTGGTACGTGAACCACGGCTACGTCAAGACCCGACCGAACATGGCTTCGGCGGTAGACGACAGCTACTGCCAAGCCGCCGTCAAGCGGCTGGGGCCGTACAAAGCTGGCAGCTCGAGGCTGCTGATCAGAGGCTAGCCTTCGGTCACGCCGCTCGTTTCGGCCGCTTGGATAGCCGCTTCGAGCTGAGCGATGAGCGCCCGGCCCGAAGCGATATCCATCTCCAGCGCCACTCGCGAGCTGGGGCCCAGGCCCGGGTTGACGAAGTCCAGCAGCAGCGAGTGCTCGGCCTCGGCGTGGGTCGGGTGGTCGAAACCGACAGTCGCCTGCGTGATTGGGAACCACCCGCCGGCGCCCTTCCCAGCTCCTTTGATGTCGGCGTTCATGGCAATCATGGTGCACATTGGATACTGCTCCTCTCGTCCTTCCTTGCTAGCTCAGCTCAGGTGCTGCTCGAAGAACGGGAAGATCTTGCTCCAACCGTCCATCGTCTGCTGCTGGCGATAGTTGGGGCGATCGTAGTAGAAGAAGCCGTGGCCGGCGCCGTCGTAGCGGTGGAACTCGTAGTTCTTGCCGTGCTTCTTCAGCTCCTCCTCATGGACGTTGACGTCGGCCGGCGAAGGGCGCTGGTCGTCGTTGCCAAACAGGCCCAAGAGCGGCGTGTTGAGGTCTTTGGTGAGGTCAATCGGCGCCACGGGCTGCTGCGCGGTGAGCTGCTCCTTGGCAGCCACCACGCCACCACCCCAGCAGTCCACCACGGCGTCGAAGCCCTGGACGCGCGAAGCGACCAGCATCGAATGGCGGCCGCCGGAACAGGTGCCGATGATGCCGACCTTGCCATTGCTGTTGGGCTGGGACTTCAGCCACTTCATGGCGGCCTCGCAATCGGCGACCACTGTCTCGTCGGGAACGCCGCCCTCGCCGCGGACTTTGGCCGTCACATCGTCCGGCGTACCGTGGCCGAAGCGGAAGTACAGGTTGGGGCAGATCACGTTGTAGCCGTGAAACGCCAGGCGATTGGCAAACTCCCGGTAAAACTCATCCCAGCCGGGCATGTGATGTACCAGCACGATGCCGCCCCGCCGGCCCTCGCCGATGGGTTTGGCCACGTAAGCGTTAATCTGGTCGCCTTGGCCCGCGGCGTACGTAACGGTGTCCGTGGACATGCCCAAGCGCGCATCAGTGTTGAGTGAGTTCCACATAGCTTTATTCCTCCATTTTCTCGTGTTGGCTCGGCCCGCGGTTGGCCCGGCCAGTGGGATTCCGGAGCAA
>DAIUFO010000371.1:0-4073 GCA_036844545.1 Chloroflexota bacterium | reverse complement strand
GTTCTGGACCTTCACGCTGGCCACGTCGGCGGCCTGGCTGGCGTCGCCGACGACGACGATGAGGTCGGCCCTGCGGACGGCGGCGTTCAGGTCGTCGATCGGCTCCAGGCCCGATGCGCGGATGGCCTGCAACGCCGGCCAGTCGGCAGCGCGGGCGGTGCTGTCGACGTTGGGCGTGCCGAGCATTTGGCGCGCAAACTTCTGGAGGACGAAGGCATCTTCGTTGCTGATACGCCGCGAGCCGATGACGCCGACCGCTTTGGGGTTTTGGCGGGCCGCGCCGGCCAGCAGAGTGGCCGCGGCGTCGAGCGCCTCTTCCCAGCTGGCTATCTCGAGGCCACCGCTTTTCGTGCGTCTGATGTACGGCACGGTGAGGCGATCGTCGTGGTGGACGAAGTCGTAGCCGAAGCGGCCGAGGGCGCACAGGAAGCCGTCGTTGTGGCCATAGCCTGGATGCGCGCGGACGCGTTTGACTTCGCCCTTGAAGTGCTCGATGTCCATGGTGCAGCCCACGCTGCAGTAGTTGCAGGTGGTGTGCGTCTTCTGCATCTGCCAGGCGCGATTCTTGAACTTGAACACCTTGCTGGTGAGAGCGCCCACGGGGCAGACTTCGATGCACTCGCCGCAGGAGGTACACTCCAACGCCTGGCCGAAGGCCGTGTCGACCACCGTCTCGAAGCCGCGGTTGACCAGCTCGATGGCCCCTTCGCCGCGGATTTCGTCGCAGGCGCGGACGCATTTGCCGCAGACGATGCAGCGGGTCAGGAAAGGCTCGACGACCGGGTGCTGGAAGTCCACCGGCACGGTGACCTTCTCGTCGCGCACGGGCACCTCGCCGATGCCGAGCTCGTAGGTGCGCTGCTGCAGCTCGCAGTCGCCCGACTTGTCGCAGTAGGGGCAGTCCAGAGGATGGTGGATAAGGAGGTAGGCCACCATCTCGCGTCTCGACTTGAGCGTCTCGGGCGTCGCGGTGAGGACGGCCATGCCGTCACGCACGGTTGTGCAGCATGACGCCACAAGCCGGCCGTTGGCTTCGACCATGCACAGCCGGCAGGCGCCATAGGGCTTCATGCGCGGGTCCCAGCAATAGGTGGGGACGTTGATGTCGAGCTTGCGAGCGGCCTCGAGAATGGAGGCGTTGTTGGCGACTTCGACCTCGCGGCCGTCGACGGTCAGCTTCGCCATGGGGATTCCCTCACCCTAGCCCTCGCCCGCCGCGGCGGGCGAGGGGACACATGGTCCTCAATGGACCCGCACGGGCTGCATGAGGAGGAAGCCGCCCTGGCCTACTTCTGCTGGCGGACGCATGGCGCAGACGCCGGCGGGGCAGCGCTTGTCCAGGATGTGGGCGTCCACCTCGTCGCGGTAGTGCCGCAGGACCATGAACACGGGGTAGGGCGCGGCCTGGCCGTGGCCGCAGATTGACAGCTTCGCCACCTCGTCCCCCATGTCCTCCAGGGTGAGGATATCCTCGGGCACCCCCAGGCCCTGGCTGATGCGGTCGAGCGTGACCAGCAGCTCGTGGCAGCCGATGCGGCAGGGCGTGCACTTGCCGCAGGACTGGTTCTCCATGAAGGCCATGAAGTAGCGGATGACGTCCAGGTGGCAGGCCGAGTCGTCGAGCACGATGACGCCGCCGGCGCCGTAGGCCAGCAGCCCGATGTTGTTGCAGCTCTTGGGATCGGCCGGCGTGTCGAACAGGCTGGGCGGGATGGGCCCTCCGGTTGGGCCGCCGAAGATGATGCTCTTGACGGGCCGGCCGGAGCGGATCGGCCCGGCCAGGTGCTCCACGAAGGTCCGCACCGGCTCGCCAAAGGGCACCTCCACCAGGCCGACGTACTCGCAGTGGCCGGTGATGGAGTACATCTTGGTGCCGGTCAGGCCCGTGCCGATCTCGGTGAACCACTTCGACCCGTTGTTCAGGATGGGCGGCACGGACGAGTAGGTCTCGGTGTTGTTGACGTTGGTGGGCTTCTCCCATACCCCGGCTTCGACCGAGCGCTGCAACTTGACGCGCGGCATTGCTCGCCCGCCCTCAATCGAAGCCTGCATGGCTGATGCCTCGCCTGAGACGTAGGAGCCGAAGCCGCGGCGCGTTTCGAGGTCGAACTCGAAATCGAAACCGAGCACTTGCTTGCCCAGAAGGCCCACTTCGTTGGCTTCTGTCAGGGCGTGGTTGAAGCGCGCGACGGCCAGCGGGTGGGGGCCGATGTAGTTGTAGCCCTTTTTGCTGCCGATGACGAAGGCGCAGATGGCCATGCCTTCGATCAGCTGGTGCGAGTTGGACTCGCAGATGCGGCGGTCCTTGTATATGGAAGGCTCGCCCTCCTCGGTGTTGCACAATACGAATTTGGGCGAGCCGCGAGCACGTCGCGCGCCCTCCCACTTGACGCCTGCCGGGAAGAACGCGCCGCCGCGGCCCGCCAAGCCTGAGGTCTTGAGCTCCTCGATGACCTGATCGGGCGTGACCTCGCCGGACAGCACCTTCTGCAAGGCGCCGTAGCCGCCGTTGGCGATGTAGTCGTACACGTCCTCGGGGTCGATGTGGCCCCACAGCGCCATGACGATACGGTGCTGCGGCTTCCACCAGGGCAGGTCCTTCAGGGGCGTGATGCCGTCTAGGGGCCGATCTCCTTCGACGAACAGGGCCTTGCCGTTGTTCACCTTCCGGCCGAGGACGGCGTCGTCGACGAAGGTCGGGATGTCCAAGGCTTGGACCGGGCCGTACCAGACGGGCGGCGCCCCCGGCCGGATGACCTTGACGAGCGGGCACTTCCAGTCCATGCCGAAGTTGCCGGTGCGCTCCAGCGACACATCCAGCCCGCGCTTGGCGATCTCCTCCTGCAGGGCGGCCTTCATGCGGCGGCCGCCCATGTCGTAATCCGGAGCCGACTCGTTGAGGACGACGCGCGTCCGGCTCTGTGACTGCTTCGCCGCCCAACGCTTGTCCGCTTCGGCCTTCAACTCGGGATAGGTCAACCGAGGTTCCCTTTATGGAACTCGTCGCCGGGTGCATGCACGCCGGAGCCGCCGGCCGGCAAGGCGGCCCCAAAATCGGTGAACGCCTGTTTCAGGGCTGTCTCCGTCTCCTCGGCCGTGATGGGGCCGATGAAGCGAATGCCGTGGTGGTCGCCCTCTTTGCCGACGCGGAACAGCGGCGCCAGCTGGCAGGCGCCAACGCAGTCGACCTTGCGGAGGATGACCGTGCCGTCGTCGGAGACGTAGCCGAACTTGTTCTGGCTGAACAGCTCGTAGGGCGAGGTGTCGGTGATCTCCTTGATCGACAGCAGCCGCTCGAGCTCGTGCAGGATAGCGTCCTCGCGGTTGACGGCACAGGCCGAACCGTTGCAGACGTCGACGCGGATCACGCCCTGTGGCGCGATGCGGAACTCGTCGTAGAAGGTGACCACGCCGTAGAGGTAGTTGGGCGAATAGTCCGTCAGCTCGGCGATGCGCTGCACCGCGGCGGGCGAGACCCAGCCGAAGTGCTCCTGGACGTCCTCCAGCATCTCCAGCGCGGCGCCGCGGCGCCACTTGTTGCGCTCGACGATGGCGTCGACTTCGGTGAGGTCGTAGCTCCCGGTCCAGACAAGGGACCCTTCCGGGCCTCGACCGCTCACCGATCCACTTCGCCCAGCACGATGTCAATAGAGCCGATGGCCGCGACGACGTCGGCCACCATAGCGCCCTTCACGAGCTGGGGCAGCGCCTGGAGGTTGCAGAAGCTTGGCGGCCGGATGCGCATGCGGTAGGGCTTGTTGCTGCCATCGCTGACGATGTAGTAGCCAAGCTCGCCTTTGGGCGACTCGACGGCGCTGTAGATCTCACCCTTGGGCGCCCGAAAGCTGTGGATGTTCCACATGAAGTGGTTGATCATCGACTCCATGTGGGTCATGGCCACTTCGCGCTTGGGCGGCGTGACCATCGAGTCCTGCACCTGCACCGGGCCGTCGGGCATGCGCTCGATGCACTGGCGCACCATGCGGGTGCTCTGCTTCAGCTCCTCGATACGCACCAGGTAGCGGCCGAACACGTCGCCACGATCGGACGTCGGCACCAGGAAGTCCATGTCG
>DAIUFO010000370.1:0-4104 GCA_036844545.1 Chloroflexota bacterium | reverse complement strand
GTGAGCTCGGTGGGCCCAGTGTCCTCGCCCTATAATGACCGCCAACCCCGGACGGTGAATGGAGGTCGACTGTGACAGCACGAAGCACGGGACTCATCCTTGGGATGGCCATGACGTTGGGGCTGTCGGCGTGCGGGGGCTCCGCGGCCCCAACGGCGGCGCCAACGTCGGCATCCTCGCCGGCCGCTGCAGCCAGCAAGCCCGCCGGCGGCTCACCGGCGGCAAGCAACGCGGCGCCGGCGTCGGGCAAGCCCGTTGCTTCGGCCGCGGGCAAGCCCAGCGGCGAGCCATTGAAGATCGGCCTCATCTCGGCCTTCTCCGGCCCATCCGCTTCCGCCGGGACGATGCAGTCGCTCGATCTGGACATAGCGCTGGAGAAGATCGACGGCCAGGGCGGCGTGAACGGCCATCCGATCCAGGTCATCAAGGAGGACGCCCAGCTGGATCCCCAAGCGGGCGTCACCGCCCTGCGCAAGCTGGCAGAGCAGGACAAGGTGCTGGCGGTCATTGGTCCGGTCAGCAGCGGGCAGTGGGACGTGGCCGCGCCGCTGGCCAATCAGCTGCAGGTCGCCGACACCAACGTGAACGCCACCAAGGACGACAGCACCAAGCCGCCCTGGGCTTTTCGGCTGGCAGGCGTGGACTCTGACATGGCGCCAATCGGTATTGCCGGTTACCAGAAGCAGTACCCGCAGGTCAAAAAGGTGGTGATCGTCGGCGACATCCGGGAAGCTTCCAGCGAGTACAGCGTCCACCAGTCCTACCCGAAGGTGCTCAAGGAGCTGGGCTTCACCATCCTGGACACACTGGGCTTCCCCACCGGCCAGACTGACTTCAGCGCTATCGTCACCAAGGCCAAGTCGCTCCAGCCCGAGGGCGTGATCACCTCAATGTTTTTGGCCGAGGGCCTGGGCCTGCAAAAGGAAATGGAACGTCAGGGCCTGACCGTGCCGGCATTCACCGGCCCCGTGCTGTGGGCGCTGCCGTTTGCGCCGCTTTCTACCAAGGCGGCCAACGGCTGGGCCAACATGGGCTTCTACGACGTGTCGCCGGAGGCCGACCGTGCCGAAGCGCGGCAGTTCTACGACGACTACGTCAAGCGCACCGCCAGCATCAACACCGTCCCCAAGCCATTGAACGTGGCCAACAATCCCGTGGCCTACGACGCGCTGCTGCTGTACGCCGACATCATGCGCAAGGCCAACATCACGCCTCAGACACCCGTGCAGGAGGCGCGCACGATGATCCGCGACGGCCTGCGCGCCATGAAGAACTACCAGGGCGTCGGCGCTCTGTGGAAAGACTTCAAGCCCAGCGGCGACGTCAACGTGGACATCTTCCCGCTCATCCTGGACAAGGACAAGGGACGCTGGGTGCGTCTCAAGTGAGGAGCGCGGTATGAAGTTCGCCCACTTTTCGCATGTCTGGAACCGCCCTGGCATGACGGCCGCGCAGCGTTACGAGCAGCTGTGGCGGGAACTGGCCTTGGCCGACGAGCTGGGCTACGACTTCGGCTTTGCCGTCGAGCACCACTTCTCGCCGGAGGAGAGCTGGATGGCCAGCCCGCCGGTGTACTGCACCGGCGCCGCCGCCTGCACCAAGCGAATGCGCATCGGGCCAATGGGCTACATCGTGCCGCTGTACGATCCGCTGCGCATCGTCGAGGAGACGGCGATGCTGGACAACGTCCTCAACGGCCGGCTGGAGATTGGCCTGGTGTCGGGCATCCTCTCCAAGTTCTTTGGGCCGTATAAGGCCGATTTCCAGAACCGCCGGATGCTGGCCGAAGAGGGCTTGTCGCTGATCAAGACCGCCTTTACCGCCGACGGTCCTTTCGACTTCAACGGCGCGGCCCACTGCTACGAGCAGGTCACGCTGTCGGTCAAGCCGCTGCAGAAGCCGCATCCGCCGATTTGGATCCAAAGCCGGGATATGGAGACGCTCAAGCTGCTGGCCAAAGAGGGCGCCCACACCGGGTCGCTGTTCTTCATGCCGCGCGCGGAAGTAGCCCCGCGCTACCGCCAGTATCTCGACTGGTGGGCCGAAGCCAAGCATTCCAGCAAGCCGAACGTCGGCTATTGGACGCTCGTCTATGTCGGCGACAGCGACGAGAAGGCGCTGGCCGAGGCGAAGCCGCACATCGTTCACGCGTTCACCAAAGTGTTCGGCTTTGGCGACGGCGGAGGCATACCCTTCGAGCAGCTGGCTCAGACGTACGAGAGCCGAGGAGAGCACGGCGCGGCGGAGATCGCCCGCAACGTGACCAACCTCGACTTTCTCATGGCGCGAAAGCTGATGTTCATTGGCTCACCGCAAACGGTGATCGAGCAAATCCGCGCCGCCGCGAGTGAGGGCCTGTTCAACACACTCATGGGCGAGTTCAACTTTGGCTACCTGGCCGAGGACAAGCTCATGCGCTCGATGCAGCTGTTCGCCACGGAAGTGATGCCCGCCCTCCGGGATTTCGAGCCGTACTGAGCGCTGCTGCGCGGCCAGGCGAGGGACGGACTAGGTGGCAGAGCAGGTCATCAACGGGCTGACTATCGGCAGCGCGTATGCGCTGGTGGCCCTCGGGTACACGCTGGTGCTGGGCGTGCTGCGGCTGCTGAACCTGGCGCATGGCGAGATATTCATGCTCGGGGGCTTCGCCGGCGCGGTGCTGCTGGTGGCCGGCCTGCCCCTGCCGCTGGCCATCCTGGCCGTGGCGCTGGGGACCGGCGTTCTGGGGCTCATCGTCCAGCGCATCTGCTTTCGGACGACCTCCGGCGAGCACGATCTGATGCCAATCCTGGCTACCGTCATCGTCGCCGGCATCGCCGACGATCTGGCCATCAAGACCTGGGGCGCCGATCCGTATAACGTGCCCGTCCAGCTCGGGCAGGTGGGCATCGGCCCGCCGCAATTTCATCTTTCGGCCATCCAAGGCATCATCCTGGGCCTGGCTTTGGCGCTCATGTTGGCCCTGGACTTCCTCGTCCGCTCGACACCGTTGGGCCGCTCCATGCGAGCTGTGGCCGAGTCGCCGCGAGACGCCTCGCTCAGCGGCATCGACACCAGGCTGGTTGTGACCAGCACGTTCTTCGTATCCTCACTGCTGGCAGGCATAGCCGGCCTGCTGGTGGCCCTGAAGACGGGCGTCGCCAGCGTGGAAGTGGGGCTGGCGTTCGGCCTCAAAGCGCTGGCCGTCATGGCTGTGGGCGGGCTTGGCAATCTCCGCGGCGCCATGCTGGCCGGCGTGCTGCTGGGCCTTATCGAGACACTCAGCTTTCAGTTTGGTTTGGGTGGTTTCTCCGATCTGATTGTGTGGGCCGCGCTGGTGCTGTCGTTGATCCTGCGTCCCGGCGGGTTGATGAGCGCCCCGGCGGCACAGCCGGGCTGACACCGTGCGGCCCGACCTGATCGTCTTCGCCGGCACCAATATCCTGCTGGCCTGGAGCTTCTGGGTGATTCTCGCGTCCGGGCAGGTCTCGCTGGGCAACGCCGGCTTCATGGCTCTCGGCGCTTACGGAGCCTCATGGCTCACCGTCAACTCGCATCTGCCGCTGTGGCCCGCCTTGCTGCTCAGCTCCACCGTCACGGCCGGGCTGGGCATGGCTATAGGCCTGGCGGCCATTCGTACCCACGGCATCTACCTGGTGATGCTCACGGTGGGTATCAGCCAGATGGTGCAGGTCATTCTGGTGAACGTGAGCGCGGTCGGCGGCGCCCGCGGCTTCAGCGGCATGCAAGGCACCACCGTGGCTGACGTAGCAGTGGCTGTGTTCGTCGTGGGGCTGCTGCTGTGGCGGCTTTCCGGCTCGCCGATTGGCAGGGCCTTTCAGGCCGTCAAGGAGGACCCGGCGGCGGCCGCCGCCAGCGGGCTGAACGTGGTCTGGGTCAAGCTCATTTCATTCGGCTGCGGCGCGTTCCTGGCTGCGCTGGCGGGCGGGCTGTACGCCCACTACATCCTGTTCATTCGGCCCGATCAGTTCGGCTTCCTGGCCTCCACCTCGCCGGCGCTGTACGTCATCCTCGGGGGCGCCGACAACGTCTTCGGCCCGATCCTCGGCGCGGCCTTGATGACGCTGTTGCCAGAGTATATACGCCCCTTGCAGGCCTGGAAGG
>DAIUFO010000369.1:0-4117 GCA_036844545.1 Chloroflexota bacterium | reverse complement strand
TCTCCGCGATGAGCCACCTGTCGATCGAAGGGGTCAGCTTAGTGTACCGGCGGCAGTCGGACGACAGCGAATTCCTGGCGCTGGACGGCATCGACTTGGCGGTTGAGCCGGGCGAGTTCGTGGCCATCGTTGGGCCCAGCGGGTGTGGCAAGAGCAGCCTGCTGGTCCTGGTGAACGGTTTGATGAGGCCAACGACTGGCCGGATCGCGCTCAACGGCGTCGAGGTTCGGTCGCCCGGGCCGGAGCGCGCGCTGGTGTTCCAGGAGTTCGCGCTGCTGCCCTGGCGCACGGCTCTCCACAACGTCGAGCTGGGGCTGGAGCTCCAGCGCAAGCCGGCCGAGGAGCGCCACGAGACAGCCCGCCGCAACCTGCGCACGGCTGGGCTCAAAGCCTTCGAACGCCATTTCCCGCATCAGCTATCGGGCGGTATGCGCCAACGAGTAGGTATTGCCCGCGCCTTGAGCGTCGACCCGGAGGTGCTGCTGATGGACGAGCCGTTCGGCTCCCTGGATGCCCAGATCCGGCAGATCATGGCCACGGAGCTGCTGCGCATCTGGGAACAGGACCGCAAGACCATCCTATTCGTGACCCATGACATCGACGAGGCGGTCTTCCTGGCGGATCGGGTCGTGGCGATGAGTGCCAGCCCTGGCCGGGTACTGGAAATCCTGCCGGTCGATCTGCCGCGGCCCCGGTCACTGGAAGTCAAGAGCGACCCCCGTTTCATCTCCATCCGGCAGCGCATCTGGAACGGGCTGGAGCAGGAAGTCCGAAAGTCGCTTGCCGCTGAGCTGGTGGGGACAGCGGACTGAGCACACTCCAAGCCGGCAAGCTGCCGCGGGCCCAGGCCATGCCGGCGCTCCCCCGGCTGGTCACGCGCCACCGGCGGCAGATCATCGGCACGGCTGCAGTGCTGCTGTTCCTTGCCACCTGGCAAACCGTTGGCGGACTGAGCCTGATCTCGGCCGACCTGATCTCCTATCCCACGCAAGTGGTCGCCATTGGCGCCGCAATGGCGGCTTCCGGCGAGCTCGGCTCGAACGCGCTGGTGACTCTCGTCGAGTTCGTATACGGCTTCCTGCCGGCGGTGCTGATTGGCATCGTCCTGGGCCTGATCTTGGGACAAGTGCGCTGGCTGCGGCTGCTGCTCGATCCACTGCTGATGGCGCTGTACACCGCGCCGCGAGTGGCGCTCATTCCGCTGCTGGTCGTGTGGTTTGGTGTGGGCTCTCAATCGAAGGTAGTGGTCGTGCTCCTCAGTGCCGTGTTCCCGGTGATCATCAACACCATGGCGGGCGTGCAGCAGATCGATCCGCTGTGGGTGCGGGCCGTCCAGGCATTCGGCGGCAGCCGGCTACAGATCGTCAGCAAGGTCGTGGTGCCCGGCTCCCTGCCGGCGATCATGGCCGGCATTCGGCTGGGCCTGGGTCGGGGCGTCATCGGGCTCATCATCGGCGAGATGTACGTGGCCGTCGCCGGCATCGGTCATGTGATGCAGGCGTACAGCGCCGCGGGGCGGTCCGCCGAGCTGCTGTTCCTGCTGGTCTTCACGGCCACGTTCGGATTTCTCTGTGTCTCGGGTCTGCGGCGTGTCGAAGAGTGGTTAGGGCCGTGGCGGCGCGAGATCGAGAACTAACGCCCCACTCCCCTCGCCCGCCGCGGCGGGTGGGGAGCGGGGCGACAGAACCAAGAGAGCGGAGGTCGCTGCGCGCCTTGTACGCCAAGCAGGAGTCCCTGGCCCTCGGCATGCTTGGGCTGGTGCTGTTCGGCGGCCTGTGGGAGTTCGCGGCAGACCGCGGCTGGATTAACCCGGTAACGCTGAGCAGCCCTGGCCGCATCGGCGACGCCCTCGTGCGGCAGTGGGCGTCGGGCGACCTGCTGCGCGACCTGCAGGTGAGCCTCGTGGAGTTCCTGATCGGCTTCGCCATTTCGGCGGTGATTGGGATCGCGGTCGGGATCGTCATGGCGCTCAACAGCAACGCCGAATTCGCCCTGGACCCATTCATCTGGTTCTTCTACTCAGCGCCAATCGTGGCGCTGTATCCCCTCATCATCGTCTGGTTGGGGTTCGGCTTCTGGACCGTCATCGCCATCACCGTAGCGCTCACCGCCATTACCATCACCATCAACACCCTGGCTGGCTTGCGGTCCGTAGACCCACTGCTGATTCGAGCCGCTCGATCCTTCGGCGGCGGCTCAATGGACGTGGTCTGGAAGGTGATGCTGCCCGGCTCGCTCCCGATGGTCCTGGCGGGGCTGCGCATCGGCCTGGGCCGCGCCCTGATCGGTGTCGTCATCGGCGAGCTGTTCAGCGCCAACGTCGGCCTCGGGTTCCGGATGACGTACTACGGCGCCCGGCTACGCACCTCCGACGTGCTCGTACCGCTGCTGCTGATTATCCTGATTGGCGTGCTCAGCACCCAGGTCGTGCGCTTCTTCGAAGACCGGCTAGTCATCCAGCGCTGAGCTAGCGACCTGACCAGACCGGCGGCCGCCTGGCGCAGAAAGCTTCGTAGAACTCGCGGTGGTCCTTGCCCATAAGCAGCAGCGCCTGAGCTTCGGCCTCCGTCTCGATAGCGCTGCGGAGGTCCATCGAGCTTTCGTTGTTGAGCAGCCGTTTTGTCATACCGTAGGCCAGGCTGGGGCCCGCTGACAGACGCGAGGCCAGCTGCTGCACCGTGCGCTCGAGCTGGTCGTCATCCACCACCCGGTACGCCAGCCCATAGCGATCGGCGGTATCGGCATCGATGGTGTCGCCCAGGAGCAAGAGCTCGGTTGCCCGGCCAAAGCCCACTACTTTGGGCAGCAGATAAGCGGCACCCATGTCGCCACCGGTGAGCCCTACCTTCGTAAAAATGAACGCGAATCGCGCCGAGCGTGCCAGGATCCGAAAATCACTGGCGAGTGCAATGACCGTCCCCGCCCCTGCCGCCATGCCGTTGACAGCGGCGATGATGGGCTTGTCGAGCGTCCGCATGCGTTCGGTCAGCAAACCGGTCATGCGCGTGAATTCCAGCACACCGCGCATGTCGCGCTGGAGGAGCTGGCCGATGATGTCGTGTACATCACCGCCGGAACAAAAGGCTTTTCCCTGGCCGATGATGACGACGACACGAACATCCGGCTCATCCTGGAGGGCGCCCATCAGCTCGCCCAACTGGCGGTACACATCGAAGGTGATGGCGTTGAGCCTATCCGGCCGGTTGAGCGTGATCCTGAGCACGCCATCGCGCTGCGTAGTTTCAAACGCATCGTATCGATCTACACCCATTGCTCTGCTCCTGTCTCGACTAACTGAGGACGGCTCCGCCATCGACGTTGATACCCTGGCCTGTGATGCCAGCAGCACCTTCGCCGGCCAGCATCAGCACGACCCGCGCGACCTCGTCAGGCTCGATCAGCCGGTGCTGCGGGCTGAACCGTGCCAAGGTGTCCAGTGCCTCTTCGACCGTCCGGCCAGTCTTATCAGCAATAGTTTGGGCAATGGCTTGAGTCATGGCGGTGGCCGCGAAGCCAGGACACACGGCATTCACCGTAATGCCCTTATTCACCACTTCCACCGCCAGTGCCCTGGTCAAGCCCAGCAATCCGTGCTTGGCCGCGCAATAGCCGGCGGTGTATTGGTATCCGATCTTGGCGCCAGTGGAGGCGATATTGATGATCCGTCCCCAACGAGCTTCGAGCATATGGGGCAGCGCCGCCCGCGCCGCGTAGAACGCGGCGCTCAGATTAACCGACAACAACTGATCCCAGAGATCATCATCCATCTGCTGCGTGGGCACGCTGGCCGCCATGCCGGCGGCACACACCAAGATGTCCAGTCCACCGCAGCGCTCGATGGCGTCATGCACGGCCGCGTCTACCTGATGCGGCTGGGTCACGTCGGCCACCAGCGCTTCGGCGCGCTGTCCCTGGCGCCGCAGATCCGCCGCGACAGCCTCGACCTCGCCCTCAGTCCGCGCCACTACGGCCACCGCTGCACCGGCACTCGCCAGGGCCCGGGAGATCGCCTCCCCGATACCTCGGCCGCCGCCCGTTACCAGGGCAACACGGCCCTGCAGTTCGCCACTGCCGGTCTCAAGGCGTGGGCTCTGCAGCTCGTGCGCCAGCCGGTAGC
>DAIUFO010000368.1:0-4156 GCA_036844545.1 Chloroflexota bacterium | reverse complement strand
GGGGGCAAGCATGGGGATTCTCCTTGCTTCTTGGTCCACGTCTTGGCATCGGGGCACGTCCCAAAGTGGCTGGTGCCGTCCGGGTTGAACGGGCAGCGCTTACCAGCCGCCGTCAGGCCCCAGGTTATGGGCGCACCGCAGCTTCGGCACGTGCCCGCGTCGCCGTTACCGGGGCTTGTCGACGAACTCGGTGCAGCGACAGTAGCGGGCGTGGTCGTTCTCGCGATGACCTCTGTTTCGTCGTATTCGGCGTCGATGGGCTCGTCGGGTGGCAACGGCTCGCTGGGCGCCGGCAACGACGGTATCACCACGTCTGGCAGTTCCACGGCGACGGGCGCTCCACCGAGCACAAACGCCTGCTCGAGCCGCAAAACGGGCACCTTGTAGAGGCTCTTACCGAACACGGCCGAGCGCCCGGTCTTGCTCTCGATGCGGATGGTGGCAGGCACCGGCCGGCCGTCGCGGGCCAGGTCTTGCGCCATCTGCACCTGCGCCGGCCAGTGGCGGGCAGCGTAGGCCCCGTGGCACTCCACCCGCCAGACGCCGTGCGCGGGCACGCCCAGCACAACGACCTTGAGCCGGGTAACCTGCGCGCACTCCGGATCGTCGGGCGAGCACAGGCAGCGTTTCGGCTCCCAGCGCTTGGCCTCCTTGTTGGGCACCCAGCAAGTACGCCCGTCGCAGTGGCGGGTCATGTAGTGGCCGGCGTTGTAGGTCTCGTAGCGTGGCCCCACCAGCGTGTCCGAGTAGGGCGGCAGCGCGACGTGGATCACCGGCTGCGTGAGTACCGTCTGCCACTGGGGGCCGTCCGGAGACTGCCACGGCTGGATGGTCGACGGGTCGCCGTAGACTCGGGCCAGTTCCTCCAAATCCTCGCGGATGGGAGCCGTGGCCCGGAACGAGTCCAGCGGCCGGCCCATCTTCATGACCGGCTGGCCAGTCTTGCCAAGGCGCTGCTTGCCGGTCTGCTTGTCGATGATCGGCTCCATGGGTCCGCCCAGTCTGAGCCGTCCAACTTCCGGCAGTTGGACCTCGGGCAGTGGCATCCGGTAGGGTTCGATGGCTTGTTCGTCGCGGGCGGCGACGGCCCTAGAAGAGGCGTTCATCCGCGTGCCACCCACGCCCCGCAGATGATCGCTACGCACAAAACGACTGAAGCGCAAATCCAGAACACATCGATCTCGGTCATCGCCAGCCGCTCTCGCTCGGCTTCTGGCCCTCTGCGCGCGCCGCTTTGACCTTCGCCTTGAGCGCGTCCCGCAGCTTCTCGTAAGCGATGCGCTGCTGGTCGATGAGCGCATCCATCTGCTCGGGCGTTGTCTCCGCGGTGATGCCCTGAATCGACAGAAACGCGTCCGCCGACTCGTAGTTGCCGAGGTTGATTTTCATCATCACCGATGCTCCTACGGTGGGTTGTGCCTGTTCGCTCATGTCCAGTCCTCCTCTATCGGTCGTTTCTGCCGCGGGAGCGCATTCAGCGTTTCTGTCCAACCAGCCAGGGCCGCCGCACCGTTCGCCTCGTAGTCGCGGCGTAGTCGCCACTCAGCCACCATCGCGCCCAGGTGATGGCAAACATGGGAGGCTACGCACTCGTCGCCAACCGGCTGCCCGGTGAGCTCATCGATCTGGCCCACGTACCAGAAGCCGGGGTGCTCCTCGCGGCTCACCGCCGCGTACCAGCCTTCCCCGCGTTCCCGCCACAACCGGATGCAGGTCGTGCCGTACTCCCTGGCCCGAGCAATCGCCGCCTCGATTTCCTTCGCATCGGCAGCCATCGCGTCAGGTGCCTGGTCGGCGTCGGGGAACGTCACGACCCGGTCGCCGTGTGCCTCGTCGATGAGGCCGCCCTGCTCGCGGACGAAGGCATCAAGGGCTGCGCTGCGATGGCGGGCCATCTATTCACCCGCCTTCGGCAGGTAATTGGCTCGGAGCAGGCCGTCAATGCCGTGGATCGCGGCCAGCGCCGCGGGGCCCTCGCCTTCCTCGAAGTACACCTTGATGGTCCAGTAATAGGTGCCATCCTTGGCGCGCTGTAGTTCGACGCTCGACTTGGACTCGCGTTGCAACTGGGCTAGACGTTCCTCAGGCGACATCGGCATGCTCCAGTCGCCAAGCGCGCTCGCACGCCCGACAATGTCGCCGACCGTTGAGGTCTAGCCGAACATTGGCTCCGTCGAGCGCGTGGCCGCGCTTGCATTGCTCCTGTAGGCGGCCCTTATTCCAAGGGATACGTCCCTTCCACTTAGCGATGGTTTCTGGCGACGGCCCGGGATAAGGCTTGTGCGGGTCTTTCTCGTGCTCAAGTTCGTGGCAGCTTTTACAAAGAAACTCGACATTTGCTTCTGCGTTGTTCCCTGTGTTCCGGTCTTGGTGATGGCGAAGAACGGCCGGGCGGGGACAGCGCATGCAGGTTCCAAGGTCGCGATACCGGACTTGCGCCCGTGCACGACCTGTGTTTTTCCCTTGAAAGTGGTCGCCTTTCCAGTTCGGGTGTGACTCTCCAGCCACGAATTGACCCTTGGCCGTCCTTTCGACCTCGATGGACGAGCGAGTCTCGCGTGCCAGTTCCGCCGGCGTCATCGCCCGACCATCCAGACCGCCATGAATGCCCCACCGCCGACAACGACACCGGCCAGTGGTGCCAGCCAGCGGCTCGTCGTCGGGCGCAGCAGCCAGCCCCGAAACCTTATGGAGAGCGGTCGCCGAGGCCGCGAGCACAGGTAGTGGCCGTGCCAGCTGCTGCCGGTGCGGCGCTCGCGTTCGCGGAGGGCGCCCAAGGGCGTGCCTGGCGCGCTCATGAGGCTCCGCCTTCGCCGGGCTCGGGGTCGAAACTGCTGTACTCGCCGGCATGGCCGTACGGCTGCTGGCGTACCACCTTGACCATGCCGCGCAGCGTCTCGACCTCTTTCAGGATCATGATTGGCTGCTGGGGGTTGAAGCCAAGCGCAATCTCGGCCTCCTTGCGCGCCTCCGCCAACGTCGCATAGGGTTTGGCCTCCTTAGCGCTCCGGTTGTACAGGCCGGTGTCGTGGACCTCGCGAACGTAGTAGCTTGCCATCTCATCAGGGTCCTTTCTAGCCACGGCCCGAGGCCGTGCAGCCGATGTTGACAGGGGCTAGGCAACCAGTCCGAGGCGCCCTATTCGTTGTAATGGTCGGGATGGTCGGCCTAGTTCCGTCTGGGCGTGTCGGCAAGGATGTGATAGGCCGCGTCCCAAGCGGCAGGGAGGTCGTACCAACGTTCGAGGGGGGAGCCGAGACGCCGTTGGAGCTGCCGGAGCCGCCGTCGCTTGCCGTACCCGAGGATGGCGCTGGCGAGGACGACGAAGGCGTCGAGGGCGAGGAGGCCGCAGAGGGCGATGGCGAGGGTGAGGAGCTCGGTGGTGCGCTTGATGGTGGATTACCTCCTGGTGGTGTTGAGCCACTCGATGGCGGCGACGAGGGCGGCGAAGATGGCCCCGCCGGCGGCGAGGTGGACGGCGGCGTAGAGGATGTAGGTGGCGATGATGTGCCTCCGCAATGGGGATTGCCGGTGTGCTCGCCGTTGCCGCAGACAGGTCCGCTGGACCCGCTGGCAGGCACCCCCCCGCCCTTGGGGTTGTTCTTGTTGGCGCCCGTGGGCTGGTAGTCGTCTTGCGGCGAATGGCCTGCGGCCTGACCGGCCGGCGGTACGTGGTTGGTGCTGGGCACGGCATAGATGGGCGCTGCTGATGCCAGCAGCAGGGCCGCTGCGATGGCGGCCGGTATGAGTCGCCGCGTTTTCATGCGGGCACTGCCTCGATGTACTGGGGCGGCCCCGAGCAATGGTCGCCTTGGGCTTTCATCGTGCCCTCGTCGAGACGCCGCCGGATGACTGTGGCGACACCTGGCATGCCCTTGGCGCATTCCCACCCGGCACTGAGCGCCAGGAAGGCGCAGGCGTGCTCACCTTGCCCACGCCGGCAGACAGCCTCGATCCACTCATCGCTCATTGGTTTCATGCAGGCACCTTCTCCGCAAATGTCCGCGCCAGGCCCAGCAGGTGGGTGCGCTCATGCGGCCCAAAGCTGAGCTCATGGTGGTGGGGCCAGTCCTCGCCGGAGCTTGTCGGCTGCACGGCCAGCTGAGCCAGCGCGGACAATGCCGCGGCCAGCCCGTTTTCGAGCGCGTGTATGCGC
>DAIUFO010000367.1:0-4167 GCA_036844545.1 Chloroflexota bacterium | reverse complement strand
CACATCAACCCCGAGCGTCCATGGCCGGAGATCGTCGCCCTAAAGCAGGCCACAGCCGAGGAAGGCTTCGAGCTGCGCGAGCGCCTGGCGATTTACCCCGAATACGCCCGAAGGCAGGACTACCTCGCGCCGCATTTGCGGGCGCGGGTGGAATCCCTCGTCGACGGCGACGGGCTAGTCAAGAAGGAGCTGACATGGTGATCCCAGATGGCACATCCCCGGAAATCAGCGGGATCCTGGACCGCGCACTCGACGAGCAACTGCTGAGCGTAGAAGAGGCGGCCGCCTTGCTCACCGCCACGGGTCGCGATTTTGTGGCGACCTGCCTGGTGGCGGATGAGCTGCGGCGGCGCGCGGTCGGTGACGTAGTGACGTACGTGGTCAATCGCAACATCAACTTCACGAACGTGTGTATCAAGCGCTGCGGCTTCTGCGCCTTCAGCCGCGACCACCGCCAGGAGGCTGGCTACCTCCTGCCGGATCGGGAGATCGTGCGCCGGGCGAAGGAGGCCTGGGATTTGGGGGCAACGGAGGTCTGCATCCAGGCCGGGCTGCCGCCGAAAATGGACGGCTGGCTGTACGTCAACCTGTGCAAGACGCTCAAGAAGGCCCTGCCCGAGCTGCACATCCATGGCTTTTCGCCGGAGGAGGTGCTGTACGGAGCCACGCGCTCTCGGGTGGGTATCCGTGAGTACCTGCAAGCATTGAAGGAGGCTGGCGTTGGCAGCTTGCCGGGCACTTCGGCGGAAATCCTCGTGCAGGACGTCCGCGACCGGATCGCGCGCGGCCGTATCACGGTGGACCAGTGGCTAGAGGTCATTCGGGGCGCTCACGAGCTCGGCATTCCGACCACATCGACGATCATGTTCGGGCACGTGGAGTCAGCCCTCGACGACGCCCGCCACCTGGCGCTCATCCGCGACATCCAGCGCGAGACGGGCGGCTTCACCGAATTCGTTCCGCTCGGCTTCGTGTACTGGGAGGCGCCCATGTACCATCTGCAGACAGTCGAAGGTGTACGCCAGGGACCGAGTGGACGCGAAGTGGTGGCCATGCACGCGGTATCGCGCATCATGCTCAATCCGTACATCAAGAACATCCAGGTGTCCTGGGTGAAGGAAGGGCCAAAGCTGTCGCAGCTGTGTCTGGACGCCGGCGCCAATGACCTGGGCGGGACGCTCATCAACGAGAGCATCTCCACCTCCGCTGGCGCCTCGTATGGCCAGTTGGTCCGGCCAGCGGAGTTCCGCAAGATGATTCGCGACGCCGGACGGGCGCCGGCTGAGCGCCACACCACCTACGAGGTTCGCAAGCTCTTCGCGGACGGTGAGGATCCAATCGAGCCGTTGGATGAAGTTACTGACGTAGATCAGCGCTTCGGCTCGTATCTCAAGCTGACGCAGTCGCCAGAGTTCCGCTACGCCGAGGCCGGCACTGGATCCGCCGACTGATTACTTAATCGCGCCGCCGGTGATGCCCTGGACGAAGTGGTCCAGGAAGAAGTTGTAGGCGATGCTCACGGGGATGGCGACGATGAGGGCGCCGGCCATGAGCGAGCCCCAGAAGTAGAGGTCGCCGCGGACGAGGTCACTGACGACGCCAAGCGTGACAGGCTTCTGGTCGGAGGGGCTGATGAAGGTCAGGGCGTAGACGAAGTCCTGCATGGCCAGGGTGAAAGCGAAGATGATCACGCTGAAGATGCCTGGCAGGCTCACCGGCAGGATGATCTGGATCATGGCTCGCAGGCGGCCGCAGCCGTCGATCCGGGCCGAGTCCTCGATTTCTTTGGGGACATTCTTGAAGAAGCCCATCAGCAGCCAGGTGCAAAAGGGGATGGTGAACGTGGGGTAGACGACGACGAGCGACCAGATCGTGTCCTGCAGGTGCAGCTGCGTCACCACGCGCGACAGCGGGATGAACAGCAGCGTGGGAGGCACGAGGTAGGTCAGGAAGATGGCGATGCTGAGCGTGCTGGAGCCGCGAAAACGCAGCCGGGCAAAAGCGTAGCCAGCCGGGATCGCCGCGGCCAGGGTAATGGCCACCACCAGGACGGCGATCTCCAGGGTGTTGATGCACCAGCGCACGAAGTTCGTTTCGGTGAAGAGGTAGCTGACGTTGTCCCAGGTGGGCGCGATGCTGAACCAAAACGGCGTGTTCGTGATGCTGTACAGATCGCTGTTTTGCTTCAGCGTGGTGATGAACATCCAGTAGATCGGGAACATGGCGAAGATGACGAACAGCCCCACGCCTGCGTACGTGCCGGCGCCGATCGCCAGGTGACGCCGGCGGAGCCGCTGCTGGCTGCGGCGCGACCGCTCCTGCGCCGCCGGCGAAAGATAGGCCGAAGCGACAGCGCTCACAGGCCCAGCTCCCGTTTCTTGAGGACGTTCAGCAGCCACAAAGCGCCACCCAGCAGGCCTGGGAACAGGAACAGCGAGATGGCCGCGCCACGCCCGAGGGCCGTGGAGATGATGCCCAGCTGGAAGGCCAGCGAAGCCAGCACCTGGGTGTGGTTGCCGGGCCCACCACGGGTCAGAAGCCACACCACGGTCATGTCGGTAAAGGTGAACACTACCGAGAACAGCATGGCGATGAACAGAACCGGCGCCATGATCGGCACCATCACGTCGTTCCAGCGCCGCCAGGCGCCGGCGCCATCGACCTTGGCCGCGTCGAGGATCTCCTGCGGGATCGAGGTCAGACCGGCGAGCACGATGATGGCGGTGAAAGGCATGCCGCGCCACACATTGACCAGCACGATCGAGGCGTAGGCCCAGTTCACTTCACCCAGCCAATTGGGACCGGGATCGGCAATCAAGTGGCCGTGGACCAAGACCCAATTGATGACGCTGTAGGTCGAGTCGAACATCCATTTCCAGGCGATGGACCCGACGGCGATGGGGATGGCCCACGGAATCAGGATCAACGCCCGCGCGATGCGCTTGCCGCGGAACTCGCGGACCAGCAGCAGCGCCAGGATGGTGCCCAGCGCCGCCTTCAGGACCTCGCCCAGGATTGTCAGCAGGAAGGTGTTCTTCAGCGCCTCTTTGAAGACGTCGCTGTCGATGGCCCACTGAAAGTTGCCTAGTCCGATGAACTTGGCGTTGGTGTTGCTGACGCTGGCATCGCTGACGCTGAACCACAACGCCAGGAAGAACGGGTACGCGACGAGCGCCAGGATGTACAGGACCGCGGGCGCGATCAGCAGGTAGCCGAGAACGCCTTCGCGCTCGAGGAAGCGGAAGGAGGGACGCCGCGCTTGGGTGACGGGGATGCGGAGCTCTTGTGCTATCTCCATGCGGCCTCAAAGGGGGTCCGCGCGCGGACCCCCTTTGTCCTAAGTCTCAGCCGGCCTTGTCGTAGATCGCCTGGGCCGCTTTCACAGCCTTGGCGACGGCGGCATCGGCGCTCGACTTGCCCGTGGCGTAGTCATTGAACATGACCGTGATGACGTTGTTATCCAGCGACTGGTTGGCTGCCACGGTGTTGGGGCCCGGATAGCCGATTACCTTCACGGTTTTCTCCACGCCGACGATCACCTTGTACTTGGGGTCGTCGCTCAGCACCGGCATAGGCGGCTGGCTGAGCTTCTGCTCGAAGGGCATGTTGTAGCCCTTGCTGGCCGGGAACGACTCCTTGAAGTTGGTCTTGTGGTCGAACAGGAACTGCTTGGCCGCGTCGATGTTCTTGGACCAGTTCCAGACACCGTAGACCACCCATTGTGGTGACATTAACTGGCCTTTGGGACCCTTCAGTGGCAGGCCGATAAGGATGTTCTTGGCCAGGTCCTGGCTGGTCTGCGCCTTGTCGTCCTCGATGCTGCGCAAGGCGCTGATGGGGTTGTAGATCCAGGCGCCTTTGCCTGACTGCAGATACTGATTGTTGCTGACGTCGGACCAGGATAGGACTTCGGGCGTCATGGCCTGGGTGTACAGCTGTTTGGCATACTCCAACACCTGGCGGGTCTCGGGCGAGTCCAGCGTCACCTTCTTGCCAGTTTCGTCGGTGAGCGCGGAGCCGTACGACCACATGAGGCTGCGCCAGGTCATCTGCCCGTCCGACGTGTCAGACAACGCCGTGCCGACCGGAGTGCCAGCCGCTTTGGACTTGATCCCAAACTGGAGCAGGTCATCCCAGGTGTCAGCGTGCCCTTGGTCCAACCAACTT
>DAIUFO010000366.1:0-4167 GCA_036844545.1 Chloroflexota bacterium | reverse complement strand
ATCTCCGCCCTCGTCGCCACCGTCGACCCCGAATGGGAACGAGGCGCCGACCCGCCCCGCCCCCTCGTCATCGACCCGCCCCTCGACTCGTGTACCGAGTACAAGCAAGGCGGCTTCCTGGAGTTCGGCCTCACCGTCTTCGGCTCTGCCAGCCGGCTCCTGCCCTACCTCGCTCTGGCCAGCGGAGACGCCGGCAAATCCGGCGTCGGCCGCCGCTACCAAGAAAACGGTTTCTGGACCAGAGGACGGTTCGAGGTCGAGCGTGTCGAGCTGGCCAACCCCTTCTCCGGCGCCACCGAGCTCCTGTATCCTGGCCCTGGCCCCCAGCCCATTTTCCGCTCGCCCCACAGCCCCATCACCTCGGCCGATGTGGAAGCGGCAATCGGCGCCACCGACCAGGTCACCCTCGACTTCCTCACCCCCACCAGGCTCGTCAGCCGGGGCGAGACCCTCCCCCGCTTCAGCCTGCTCGCCTTCCTCCAACGCCTCCGCGAGCGCCTGGAAGCCTTAGAGCGAAGGTACGCCCCAGGGCCGGCACAAATCGAGACCTTCGATGCCGCGGCTGCATCCGAAGCGATAAACATCACCGCCGACACCACCCGCTGGCAGGATGTCCGCGGCTGGTCCACCCGCCAGAAGCAGGCATTGCCGCTCGGTGGCTTCACCGGCTCCGTCACCCTGCAGGGCGATCTGGCGCCAATCCTCCCCTTCCTCGCCTGGGGTCAGCTCGCCCACGTCGGCAAGGACGCCACCAAAGGCAACGGCTGGTACCAACTACGCTTTTAGAAGCACATCGAGGAGTTGAAGAATGCCTGGAACCTCCATCACGGCCCCCAAGCAAGCCCTGGCGAAGGGGGTGCGGTTTGAGGGTGACATGCTGTACCTGCTCCTCGATGACGGCCGCGAGCTGGGCATGCCCGTCGCCTGGTCGGAGCGCCTATCCAAGGCAACCCGCGAGCAGCGTGAGCATTGGGAGTTAATCGGGCGTGGCAGTGGCGTTCATTGGCCCGACGTCGATGAGGACATCTCGGTCGCCGGCCTGCTCGGCGTCCCAGACTAGCCTCCGACCGCCTACCAGCCCCACTCAGTCCCCGTCTGGGAAGAAGTACACGGAGTGGGTTGGAGAATGAACGAGCAGACCAAAAAAGAGATCGAACGGCTCGAGGCAGGTGCTGACTCCTGGGAGGCCTCACAGCCGCTCCAGGAATACGTGAGCGTCAAGCGGCCGCTGGACAAAGTACTGCAGGTCCGCTTGAGCGAGGAGCAGTGGCAGGGGTTGCGGAATCGTGCGCACGGCATGGGCATCGGCCCAGCGACGTTGATGCGCATGTGGGTTGTCGAAAAACTGCGGGAGCCTCAGCCGGCGCACCCTTAACCGGCAGCCAACCGGGCCGCAACACCCGTCTGGTGTAATCCCCCTCTATCCTGCCTTCGTGCGCCCTCCTCCCAAACACCCCCCAGGCTTCACTCCCATGCTCTGCGCCGACATCTTCGCCCGCATGCTCGACATCGGCCGCATGCCCAGGGGCGTCAGCTATCGCCAGGCGAACTTCCTCACCGCGCTCACCGTTCGCCCGTCCCTCACCCGCGCCGACTATCAAGCCCTCAGCCACATCTCCGCCAATACCGCCCAGCTCGACGTCGCCGAGCTCCTCGATGCCGACCTGATAGTCCGCCGCGGCGCCGGCCCCAGCTCGCGCTACTCCCTCGTGGACCGCTTCGACCAAATCCCGCCGCAACCACCGCGGTATCACAAACGAGTCGCCCAGCAGTCGCCATCGGATCCCAACGCAGTCACCGTCGAATCGCCAACCGATCCCCACGCTGTCGCCACGGAATCGCCCCAAACTGAGCGTGACCAAGCGCTGGCCTCCATCTTGCGTCCTCTTTCGACACCAATACAAGGAGGTCTGGCTATGGCCGAAACCGATGCTGTGAAGGACAAAGTCGAAGGCAAACTTCACGAGGTGAAGGGCGCCGCCACCGGCGATTCCGGTGAGGAGCTGAAGGGCAAGCTCCAGGGCCTGAAGGGCGACCTGGAGCACGAGATGAACAAGGCCCACCGCGAGGACGTGCGCGACGAAGCTCGCCGCGAAGCCGGCCGCCCCACGCCCTAGGCTTAACCTAAGCAAAGCCCGCCCCAACACCGGGGCGGGCTTTTTGCGTGCCGAGAAAGGCTACGATGAACAAGCGCCACGCATGGCTCTAACCTTCGAGGCCGCCGTCCCGCGCACGGATGAGCTGCTGAAGCTGCTTGCTGCCTGGCCGAGGCCCCGCATCCCTGCCTCGACCTACCGCCTCCAGTTCCACGCGGGCTTCACCTTCCGCGACGCCCGCCGGCTGGTGCCCTATCTTCACGAGCTCGGAGTTACCGACGTGTACGCTTCGCCCTATCTCAAGGCCCGCGCCGGCAGCGCCCATGGCTACGACGTCGCCAACCCCAATTCCCTCAACCCCGAGATCGGCACCGAGGACGACTATCGCGCCTTCGTCGCCGAGCTGGCCCGCCACGGCATGGGCCAGGTGCTGGACACGGTGCCCAATCACATGGGCATCGGCGACGTCAACAATGTCTGGTGGCAGGACGTGCTGGAGAACGGCCCCTCCTCTGTCTATGCCGACTT
The DNA here is from genome assembly GCA_036844545.1 of Chloroflexota bacterium. Lineage (GTDB taxonomy): Bacteria > Chloroflexota > JAJPGV01 > JAJPGV01 > JAJPGV01 > DATGVV01. The sequence goes on along the minus strand of DAIUFO010000366.1, from coordinate 1,543 downwards.
CTTCGACATCGATTGGTCGCCCCTGGCCGCCGACCTGCACGACAGCGACAAGGTCGTCTTGCCAATCCTGGGCGACCAATACGGCCTGGTCCTAGAGGATGGCGAGCTGCGCGCCGTCTACGAGGACGATGGCTTCTACGTTCGTTATTACGACTTCAAGCTGCCGCTGGCGCCGGAGTCCTACGTGCCGCTGCTCACCGCTACGCTCGGCCGGCTGCGCCACGCCGCCAACCCCGGCCAAGCCGAGGAGGTCCAGCGCACGGAGGACCTTGTCGAGGCTCTCGCCCAGCTTCCGCCGCGCCGTCGCACCGATGCCGAGGGCCGCCATGAGCGTAACCGCCAGAAGGAGCCGATCAAGCGCCAGCTGGCCACGCTCCACGACGACAGCTCGGCCTTCCGCCGCGCCCTCAACCATGTCCTGGCAGCGCTCAACGGCCGCAAGGGCGACCCGCGCAGCTACGATGCGCTCGACGAGCTGCTCAACCAGCAGTCCTACCGCCTCGCCTTCTGGCGCGTCGCCGCGGAAGAGATCAACTACCGCCGCTTCTTCGACATCAACGACCTGGCCGCCGTGCGCGTCGAGGACCCGGAGGTCTTCGAAGCCACCCACGCCCTGCTGCTGGTGCTGATCCGGTTGGGGGCGGTCTCCGGCGTGCGCGTCGACCATCCCGATGGCCTGCGCGATCCCAAGGGCCACCTGTGGCGGCTGCAGCGCAGCTGCTTCGTGGAGATGAACCTGGACCGCCTCCGCGAGCAGCTCGGCGGCGACCTCGACCGCGAGACCCTCGAAGCCGCCCTCGACCACCTCCTCGACTCCCGACTCCCGACTCCCGACTCCCGACTCCCCATGTACACCGTGGTCGAGAAGATCCTCGCCGCCGGCGAGCCGCTGCCGGCCGATTGGCCGGTCCACGGCACCACCGGCTACGACTTCCTGAACCTGCTCAACGGCATCTTCGTGGACCGCTCCGCGCGCGCGGCCATGGACAACATCTACGGCCGCTTCACCAGCTGGACCACACGCTACGCCGACCTGTCTAACTCCACCCGCAAGATGGTCATGCTGGTGTCGCTGCCGGGCGAGATCAATGGCCTGGCCTATCGCCTCAAACGGCTGGCCCTGCGCGACCGCCGCCACCGGGATTTCACGCTCAACGCCCTCACCTTCGCCGTCCGCGAGTTCACCGCCGCCCTGCCCGTCTACCGCACCTACATGGATCCCGACACCGGCGCGGCCAGCGCTACCGACCGCGAGGTCATCGAGCACACCACCCGCGAGGTCAAGCGCCGCAACCCCCGCACCGACCCGACCATCTTCGACTTCATCCACGATCAGCTGCTGGGAGCCTCTTCTCCCTCGCCCGCCGCGGCGGGAGAGGGTTGGGGTGAGGGAACCCCCAGCGCCGGCCACCCTCTCTCGCCCGCGGGCGAGCAAACGCCCGAGCGGCTAGCCTTCGTCGCCCGCTTCCAGCAGGTCAGCGGCCCGGTTATGGCCAAAGGTGTCGAGGACACCGCCTTCTACCAGTACCACCGTCTGGTGTCG
>DAIUFO010000365.1:0-4182 GCA_036844545.1 Chloroflexota bacterium | reverse complement strand
GCCTCTTGCCGGCAGTCGGCGAATTTCCAGCGGCCGGGCAGCACATCCATGATTGTCAGGTCAGCCTCACGCCCGACGACTATGGCGCCCAGCTCCGCATCCTTGCCCAGCGCCCTGGCGGCGTTGACAGTGGTCATGCGCACCACGTCCTCCAGGCTGTAGCCAAGGGCCATGAACTTGGCCATGCACTCCATCAGGCTGTGGACCACCTCCGACCGGCCGGGCGTGGACATATCGGTGCTGATGGTGTCGGGATGGAGGCCCAGGTCGGCCTGCCGGCGCGCGACCTCGATGCTGAAGTTGCTTCGGCCGGAGGCTGGGTCCAGCACCACGCCGTTGGCGCGAGCCTCCCGCAGCTCGGCCACCGGCTGCCGGGCTTCGTCCATGACGCCGCCGGAATGGTGCGTGCACAGGTGGGTCAGGATGTCCAGCGGCTGCAGGGTCCTCAGCAGGTAGCGGGTGACGGCCTGGGCATTGGCGCTCTCGTGCAGCACCTCGCCGATGTGGACCATCAACGGCAGGTGATGCTCGCGGGCGACGTCTTCGGCCAAGCGGACCAGGTCCTGGCCCCGCTCCTGCACCAGGTCGCCCACCAGCCGCAGCTTGATGCCGTTGACCAGGCCGGCGTTGGCCTCCACGCAGCCAGCGATCGCTTCACGGTCCACGTCCTCCAGGCGCGGCACGTCGGGCCGGTGCTTGTGCATGTACAGCAGGCCGTGACTGCCGAGGTTGAGGAAGCACAGGATGCGCGTCTTGGCGCGCGGCAGGATGTGCGTCGGGAACAGCCCGAAGTTGTAGGCGCCGGTCGAGCCGCAGTCCACCACCGTAGTGACGCCGGAGTGGACGCCGGCCAGCTCGGGGTCGGTGCCCTGCCAGTTGACGCCAGGCGTCTGCGCTCCAAAGGCCACGTGGGCGTGGACGTCGACCAGCCCCGGCACCACGTAACGGTTTGCCCCCCTGACCTCGACGGTGCGCTTGGCCTCGCCGGCCGGGATATCCGGCTGGATGGCAACGATGCGCCCTTGGCTGATGCCCACGTCCAGCCGGCCGTCCAGTCCCTGTCCCGGATCGAACACCCGCCCACCCTTGATCAACAGGTCGTATTGCACAGAGGTAGATGGTAGACGAGGGTAGACGTAGGGTCCCCTCTCCCGCCGCGGCGGGAGAGGGGAAGGGTGGTGTCCAGCAAAGTTGGGCGGCGTGGGGACAGTGAGATTAAGGTGAAGAAAAGGTTCCCAAGGAGCCACAGTCTACAACAAAAAGATTGTATAACATAAAAGATGTACAATAGCAATGTTGTCAATTGGGAGAACGTGGAGATGCCGAGGAACATCCAGGGAGCGCCCGTTCGGGGCGAGGATCTGTTCGACCGGGCTCGCGAGCTCGCAAAGCTCGAAACGTGTCTGGAGATTGGAAGCGCGCTGCTTCTGGCGCCTCGGCGCTACGGGAAGACCAGCATCCTTCAGGAGCTGGTCAGGCGAGACCCTCGGCGCCGTCGCTATTTTGACCTGTATCACGTGAGTCGAGCATCCAGTTTCGTCACTGAGATCGCGGCTGACACTGCTGGACCCGTTGCACGGGTTCGAGACTGGATCGCCGACGTGCTCGGCAAGACGCTCGATCGGATTGAGTCGGTGCAGATTGACGAGATCGCGGTCGAACTGCGGCGGAGCCTGGAGAGGGAGGACCGCTGGAGCGACGCTTTACTCCAGATGTTGAGCACCTTTGGAGCGAACGATGTGCTGGTGTTCGACGAGTTCCCTGTCATGTTGAAGGCGATCCACGACAAGGATCGGCAGGAAGCCATCGACCTTTTGCGACTCCTGCGGCATGTGCGGCAAGCGGATGGAGCACCGAGGTTCATTTTCGCCGGCTCCACCAGCCTGCCACGCCTTGTCGCGGACATCGGCGCGGTCGACGCCATCAACGACCTGACGGTGGTTTCACTCGACCCGTTTGACGAGACGGTGGCCCTAGCCCTCTTGGCTGCCGTCTTTGAGACGGAACAGGTCCCAGCCACGGCCGGCGTTTGCCGGGCCATCGTCTCCTGTGTTGGGCCCGAGGTGCCATTCTTTCTCCACCTACTGGCTGGCCACGTCAAAGCCGAATGGCGAGACTATGCCAAGATGCCAACTCCGAGGCGAATCCGCGAGAGGCTGTACCAGGAAAGCATGCTCGGTCCGGAGGGGCGGGTGCCGGTCGAGGACTTTCGGGCCAGGTTGGATCGGGTGTACACGCCGGCGGAGCGCGATGTCGCTTTCGTGCTGTTGGGAGAACTGTCACGGGAACGAGGCGGTCTCACGATGGCAGGGCTTCGTGGCAGGGTTGTCGATCACGGTCTCGACGATGCACTGGTCGAACGGGTTCTCGCCCTCCTTGCGGACGACTTCTACATTGCTCCTTCCCAGGGATGGTATCGGTTCTTCAACCGGTTTATGGCCGATTGGTGGCGAAGGTACTTTGCCGATTAATGCCCTGTACAAATACACACCGGGCCAGGCCTCGCCTGAACAGCTCGAGGCGACGACCGTCGCGCGCGAGCCACTCCTCCGGCAAATCCTGCAACGCCTTCGTGAGTGGCGGGACGGCCAGGCCCCTGAGCACTACTTACTGGCGGGTCCGCGGGGGATAGGCAAGACCCATCTGCTGCTGCTCTTGGAGCACCGCCTGAAGGGCCCGGAATGGGTGGGCGTGCGGGTCGCGGCGTTCCCCGAGGAGAGTTACCAGGTGAGCTCGGCGGGGGAGCTGCTGCTCAAGATATGGGAGCTCGTGCGGGATCCGGGTGAGCCATCCCCGCCGCCGTCATCCCAAGCGGCGACATGGGCCGAGCGGCGCCTCCGAGGCCTAGCCGACCGCGGTGTCCGGGTGCTGGTTCTCCTGGATGGTTTCGACCTGCTGCTCGACCAATGCCATGAAGAGGATGAGGCGACACTGAGGCACGTGCTCAGCGTGTCGGAGCACATCATGCTCGTGGCCGCGGCCAGTCGCATACCGGTCGGCGTAATGAGCCGGGACCGGCCGCTCTTCGAGTTCTTTCACCGAGAGCAGCTGCGGCCCCTCTCGGCAGGCGAGGCAGAGGAGCTCCTTCACAAGCACGCCGAGATCAACCGGGACCCGCTGCTGGAGCGCTGGCGGCAACTGCGGCCACGACTCCGAGCGCTAGCCGACCTGGCAGGCGGCACGCCCAGGCTGATGTTGATGCTGTATGACTCGCTCCACGTCGACCAACTGCCCAACGTGGCGTCGGCCTTTCGCCAGCTTCTGGACGAGCTTACCCCGTTCTTCAAGCACAGGGTCGAGGATCTCCCGAGCCAGGAGCGCAAGCTGTTAAGCTTGGCGGCCGCCCAAGAGCGTGGCGCCTCGCCATCCCAACTGGCGATCGCAAGCGGCATCCAGGAGCGGCAGGTAGCCGTGCTCTTAGGCCGGCTGGAGCGCTCCGGCTATCTCCGGCGGGTACGCCGCCCTGGGTCAAGAACCTCTTCCTATCCCTTCACCGAGCGGCTGCTTCAAATGTGGCTGCAGATGCGGTCGTCGCGCGAGGGTGAGCGCCGCCTGGCCTGCCTCGTCGAATTCTTCCGCGTTTGGTACGCCCACGCGGAAGAGGAGTATCTGGAGGCCGTAGGCAGAGCCGCGGGAGGGGTGCGCGAAATGGCCGCCAGGTCCGGGTTAGTCCCTGCTGAGGATCTCGCGATCAGCCTTGATTACCTCGTCCGAGCGGCTCCGTCCCGTCAGGCCGCCGACAAGGCTTTGAGTCAGCTGGCCAAGTCTGGTATGGGCTTCCGTGAGCTCCGGGATTGGATAGGGGAGCAGGCTTCGCGCGAATCTCTCGTCGAGCCGACCCTGTACGAGTCGAGTTTCGCGACTCGAAGCGCCGCGCCCCGCCGCCTCCAGGAAGCCGATGACGATGTGGTCGCGGTCGCGCTGGGCAACAAGGGCGTGACGTTGGGAGAGCTCGGCCGGTCGGAGGACGCGATGGCGGTGTACGACGAGATCGTCGCCCGCTTTGGCGACCGGACCGAGGCAGGCGTCGCTGAGCAGGTGGCCAGGGCGCTGGCCTACAAGGGCGTGACGTTGGGAGAGCTCGGCCGGCCGGAGGACGCGATGGCGGTGTACGACGAAGTCGTCGTCCGCTTTGGCGACCGGACCGAGGCAGGCATCGCTGAGCTGGTGGCCAGGGCGCTG
>DAIUFO010000364.1:1532-4219 GCA_036844545.1 Chloroflexota bacterium | reverse complement strand
AGGATTCCCTGTGGCTCCGGCGGTGAACCGCTGGGACTTCTTCTGCTGGCCGGAGCTTGGCAAGCGCATCCGGACCATGAATGCCAACGTGATCCACGTGCAGTACCAGACGGCCGCGTACGGCCTCCACCCGGCGATCAACCTGCTGCCACTGGCCTTGCGGCTGGCCAAGAACCCGGCCAAAGTGGTGTTCACCTTCCACGATCTGGAGGCGCCCTATCGACCCTGGCTGCGCGGCCCGCTGCGTCACATGGCCATGCGCGCCGGAGAGCGGGAGTGCGACGCCTTCGTGGCCACCAATGGCGCCGATTTCCAGCAGCTGATGGCCTCCCGGCCGGGACCAGATAGGGCGCGTTACCATCTGATTCCGATTGGGGCCAACGTGCTGAACCAGCCGCCGCGCCGCTACACGCGCGACGCGCAGCGCAAGAAGTTGGGAGCCGGCGCCCGGACGCTCCTGCTGAGCCATTTCGGCCTGCTGAACCAGAGCAAGGGTCTCCAGGACGTCCTGCTGGCCATGAAGCTGTTGGTCGAGCAGGGCCGCGACGTGCGTCTGGTGCTGGTCGGCGGCACGACTGGCAGCTCAGACGCGACCAACATCGCCTTCGCCGGAGACATCCGCGCCCAGATCGAGCGGCTGGGCCTCGACGGGCGCGTGATCGAGACTGGCTTCCTGTCACCGGAAGACGTCACGGCCCACCTGCTGGCCTGCGACGTGTGCGTGCTGCCCTACCGCGACGGGGCCTCTTTCCGGCGCGGGACTTTGATGGCCGCGCTGGAGCACGGCCGGTGCATCGTCACCACGCGCCCGGCGGAGGCCGATTTCGTTGATGGCCAGAATGCGCGCCTGGCAGATCCGGCTAACCCGGTGAACCTGGCCCGCATTATCGACGAGTTGGTCGACGACGAAGTGAGCCGCCGGCGGCTCGGTATCGAAGCCGCCAAGCTGGCGCAGCGCTTCGGATGGCCCTCCATTGCCGAGAAACACCTGTCGCTCTACCTCGAAGTTCTCGAGGAGGCGGTGGGATGATCGCGGCACTACCGCGCTCGGTGTTGCCAACCAAACTCCGGTGGCCAGCCGCCGGCCTGGTGGTTGGGTTGGCCTCGGGCGCGTTCGTCGCGCTCATCAACCCTTTGTACGCCTTGTTGGCTGTGCTGGCAGCGGGCATCGTTGTGGGCGCCTGCATGCTGCCGGTGGGGCGGTTCTGGCTGCTGGCGGGCGTAATCACGTTGCTGCCATTCGCGGCTGTGCCACGGCTGGGCATCCAGCCCACGCTGCTGGATGGCGTCTTGATGCTCGTGCTCGGGGTAGCGCTGCTGGGCTTCCTGACGCGCGCCCAGCGAGGCATCGGCACGCCGCTGGACTTGGCGATCGTCGTCTACCTGGCGCTGTGCTGTGTGTCGTTCGTCTTCGGCACCGCCTATGGCCTAACGTCCGACACCGCCAAGTATTTCCTGCGTGTGGTCGCGGCCATCATGCTGTTCTTCGCCCTCACCAATGGCTTGACGACGCGGCGGCGGCTGAGCAGCCTGGTCGACGCGCTGGTCTTGGGCGCTTTCGGGTCGGGGCTGCTGGCGGTGCTGCTGTACCTGGCGGGTCAGGATACGGCCATGCGCGTGCTGTCGGCGCTGGCGCCGCTGGGCTATCCAACCGGCGGGGACACGCTGCGGTTCATCGCCAGCACCAACATCTGGCGGGCCACCTCCACCTCAGTCGATCCGAACATCTTCGGCGGGCTGCTGATGATCGGCATGCTGCTGTTGCTCGGCCGGCTGCTGGCTCGGCCTTCGCGGAACGGCTGGCTGGTCGGCGGCGCGATGTTGGCGGTGATGGGCTGGGCGTTGCTGCTGAGCTATTCGCGCGGCGCTTGGGTGGGTTTTGTGGCCGGCGTGGTGTTCCTGACGGTAATGCGCTACCGCAAGGCGCTGCCGGTGGTGGTCGTGGCGGCGTTCATCGCGGTTGTGGCGCTTGGCAACAGCGATTTCGGCAAGCACCTGGTCTCGGGCTTCTTAGTCGAGGACAAGGCCTCGGCCATGCGGCTGGGCGAGTATAAGGATGCGTTGAACTTCATCTCGGAGTACCCGTTCTTCGGCGTCGGCTTTGGCACGACGCCCAACGGCGTCTCGGCTATCACGCCGGCGGCGGACATTTACGTAGGCGTGTCCAACATCTACTTGTTGATGGCGCTGGAGATTGGCCTGGTCGGCACCGCCGGCTTCGCGGTCGTTCTCGGCACGCTGGGCATCTGGACATGGCGGGCCTACCGCCGCGCAGACGCGGAAGGCAAGTCCTGGCTGGCGGCCAGCTCAGCCGCCCTCTTCGCCGCTGGCGTCTGTGGCATCGCCGACCACTACTTCTTCCGCTTCCCGCACATGATTGCCCTCTTCTGGGCGCTGGTAGCTATTGTGGCCGTGTCCGCGCGTCTGGCGACGCCCAGCGACCGGGCTATACTGCCAACGTGAGCGCCGAGTTCTGGGCGATAGTAGGCGTTGGAGTGGCGCTCCTAGGCGTCGTACTCCCTACGATCTTGGCGCTGTTCGCATTGCAACGATCAGAAATCGCTGACGTGCGGTCCGAAGTGCGTGAACTTCGTTCTGAATTCCGCACCGAGCTGCAGTCCATGGCGTCGGCTCTGCGCGAGGAAATGCAGGGGACGGCGTCGGTTCTGCGCGAGGAAATGCAGGGG
>DAIUFO010000364.1:0-1432 GCA_036844545.1 Chloroflexota bacterium | reverse complement strand
TTCTGCGCGAGGAAATGCAGGGGACGGCGTCGGTTCTGCGCGAGGAAATGCAGGGGACGGCGTCGGTTCTGCGCGAGGAAATGCAGGGTCTGCGCGGAGAACTTCGTTCTGAGGCCGCGGCCATACGTGCTGAAGTCGCAGAGCTGCGTACTGAGATTTCGGGTCTGCGTGATCGTGTAGCTGCGCTCGAAGGCGCTTTCGAGGAAATGAGACGCTGGAGCCAGCAGCTGGTGAACGCGGTTCTGGCGCGGCCAGCCGCCTGAGCCAGCCAGCTACTCGAACAGCGTAGCGACGAAGCGGTCGGGGTTGAAGGGGGCCAGGTCGGTCAGCTTTTCGCCGGTGCCGATGAACTTGATCGGCAGGCCAAGCTCGTCGCGGATGGCGAAGATGATGCCGCCTTTGGAGGTGCTGTCAAGCTTGGTGACGATAAGGCCCGTGACCGGCACGGTCTCCGTGAACTGCTTGGCCTGCACCAGCGCGTTTTGGCCGTTGGTGGCGTCCAAGATGAGCAGCACCTCGTGGGGCGAGCCGGGCAGGCGTTTCTCGGCCACCTTGGCGATCTTCCGCAGCTCCTCCATCAGGTTGAACTTGGTGTGCAGCCGGCCGGCCGTGTCGGCGATAACGATGTTCGCGCCGCGCGCCTCGGCCGAAGCGATGGCGTCGAAGATGACCGCGCCCGGGTCCGAGCCGGACTGGTGGGCGATGACCGGCACGTTGGCCCGGCTGCCCCAGGCCTGCAGTTGTTCGATGGCCGCCGCGCGGAACGTGTCGCCCGCCGCCAGGACGACCTTGTGGCCCTCGGCTTGCAAATACGTCGCGAGCTTGCCGATGGTCGTCGTCTTGCCGGCCCCGTTAACGCCCACGACCAGTATCAGGTTGAGGGCTTGGTCCAGTGCCAGGCCTGGCTGCTCGTCATCGAGGAAGCCAGCCATCTCATCCTGGAAGGCTTCGCGGGCGTCGTCGATGGACCGGATGCCCTCGGCCTCGACGCGCTCGCGTAGGGCCTCGATCAGCCGCTGCGTGGTCATGACGCCCACGTCGGCCTGGATCAGCAGCTCCTCCAGTTCCTCGTAGAAGTCCTCGCTGATCTCCTTCTTGCGCGAGAACAGACCCTTGATGCGGGTGAAGAAGCCGCCGCGAGTGCGCTCCAGGCCGTCCTCGAGGCTCGCTTCGCGCTCTTCTTCCTGCTCCTCGACGATCAGCTCGTCTTCGGGCGGAGCGGCCAGCGCCTCTTCGGCCAGCTCTTCGAGAGGCACGGGCCCGCCCTGGGTCGTTGCTTCCTCAGCCTCGACAAGCTCGGGCTCGCGGTCGCGCGGTTTGAACCAGTTCAACATAGTCAGGCCGCGGCCAGCACTCTGCATGCCGCCGGCAAAAGAAGGCTTCTAGTGTAGGTCGTCAATCAGACGCTGCTTTATTCTGAGCTGCCAGAGCG
>DAIUFO010000363.1:0-4232 GCA_036844545.1 Chloroflexota bacterium | reverse complement strand
GCTGCGCTGGCCAACCGTCAACTCCACCGTCTCGGGCTTGCCGCCGCGGATGACTTCCAGCGTCACGGGCTTGCCCACGCGCTCACCAGTGAGCAGGCGGAGCAGGTCGTCCGTATCGCCGGCGGGCTGGCCGTCGAGGGCGATGAGGATATCGCCCAGTAGCAGGCCGCCCTTACTCGCTGGGCTATCCTCCTCGACGTTGACCACCAGCAGCCCGGATTCCTGCTTCGAGCCGGCCGGCAGCCGAACCGGTTGGCTGCTGATGCCGATGTAGCCGCGCTTGGGCGTGCCGTGCTCGGTGAGCGCGGCCGCCACCCGCCAGGCCAGGGCCTGGGGAATGGCCAGCGCCGCGCCGCCGAAGGCTGTGGTGGTGATGCCCAAGACCGCGCCGGAAGCGTCGATCAGTGGACCGCCGGAGAAGCCGGGGTAGGGCGTGGCGTCGGTGCGGATGAATTGCTCCAGCGTGAGCCCGCGGCCGGTGCGCAACGGCCCGCCCACAAAGCTGACGATGCCGAGACTGGCCATCGGGCCTGGCCGGCCGATGGCCAGCACCAGCTGTCCGGTGCGCGCCGCGGCGCTGGCCACGGCGGCCGGCTGCAGTTCGAGGCCGGCAACCCGGAGCACGGCCAGATCGGTGGCGGGATCGCGGCCCACGAGCTGAGCGGGCATGGAGGTCCCGCCCGGTTCGACGATGCTCAGATCCTCGTCGCGCTCGAGCACGTGGTTGGCGGTGAGCACCAGGCCGGGCGCGTAGGCGACGCCGCTGGCCGACTGCCGAGCGCGCCCTTTGACTGTGACCAGCGCCTTGGCGGCCTCGACGGCATCCGCGAGCTGGTTGGAAAGATCTGTAAGCGAATTATTCGTTGACATGCCACCACTCTAGGCCGGCAAATGGCCTCAGCGCATCAGAAGTTCGGCTAGGGCGAAACCTGAACGTGCGGCTAGTAGTCGATCTTCCGCAAGATACTCGGCGTGAGGGTCCGCATGCAGGTGTTGCCGCTGAGACCCATGGCGATACGCAGCTCTTCGCGCAAGATGCGCAGCATGGCGGCGATGCCGTCGGCGCCACCCATGGTCAAGCCCCACGACGCGGCCTTGCCCAGGGCGACCACCGTTGCTCCGAGCGCCTTGCCCTTGATGACGTCCGTGCCGCGTTGGAAGCCGCCATCGACGATTATGGGCGCTCTCCCCGCAACCGCCTCAGCCACTTCCGGCAGCACATCGATGGTGGCGCGAGCGTCATCGAGCTGGCGGCCACCGTGGTTCGACACCCAGATGAAGTCGACGCCGTGGTCCAGCGCGATGCGAGCATCCTCGGCCGAGCCGATGCCCTTGATGCCCAACGGCACCCGCACGATGCTGCGCAGCCAGTCCACATCGGCCCAGGTCAGGTGCATGGCGCGGTCGTGATCGGGGCCGGGCTGCTCGGGCAGGTGGGCGCGGTCGGTGCGGTTGCGGCTGCCGGCGTTAAAGCGGTTGAACAGGTCGCGGTCGCGGCGGCTGTAGATGGCATTGTCCACCGTGAGGCAGATGCCCATGTATTGCGGGCAGCGCTGTACCCGCTCCAGCCGCGGCTCGACCCACTCACGCGGGCCGTGATGGTACAGCTGGAAGATGAGCGGCGCGGTGGCGGCCTCGGCGATGTCCTCCATCGGCCAGCCGCACACGCCGCTGACCGTGGCGATCACGCCCTCGCGTCCCGCGCCCACAGCCATCTCGATGTCGCCGCGGTCCCAGAAGCGGTACAGGCTGCCCATGGGCGCGACGATGACGGGCAGCGGCAACGTCTTGCCCAGGAACTCCACCGACAGGTCAATGTCGTGAACATCCATGAGTACACGCTGCTCGATGGCCCAGCGGGCCAGCGCGGCGCGGTTGCGGCGCAGTGTCGTTTCCGAGGCGGAGCCGCCGTTGGCGTAGTCCCAAATCTCCTTGGGCAGCTTGGCCTCGGCAAGCTGCTGCACCTCGGCCATGGTCGCAAAATCGGACATGCCGGGATTATGCTCCCTTGCGGCGTTTGATCTCCTCGATGAGCTGAGGCACCACCGTAAACACGTCGCCCACGACGCCGAAATCGGCGTTCTTGAAGATGGGCGCGTCGGCGTCGGTGTTGATGGCGATGATGGTCTTGGAGCCTTTCATGCCGGCCAGGTGCTGGACGGCCCCGGAGATGCCGCAAGCGATGTAAATGCTGGGCTTAACCGTCTTGCCGGTCTGGCCTACCTGCAACGCGTAGGGCACCCAGCCGGCGTCGACGATGGCTCGCGTGGCGCCGACCGTGCCTCCCAGCAGATCGGCCAGGTCGCGCATCATCTGGAAGTTCTCGGCCGACTTGAGGCCGCGGCCACCGGACACGATGACCTTGGCCTCCTCCAGGTTGGGCCCTTCGGCCTTCTGCGTCACGTCCTCGGCGACGGTGATGCGCTTCAGCGAGGGATCGCTGGGCGCGGCAATTTCCTCAACCGCGGCCGTGCCGCCCATCGGCTTGGCCTCGAAGGCCTTGGGCCGGGCCAGCATCAGCTTGGTGCCGAGGTTGACCAAGGTGGCGGTGTTCTGGTAGCTGGCGCCGAGGGCCGGGATGGTGGCCACGAACGAGCCGTCCTTCACTTCCAGGTCGCCGACATCGGTCAGCGCGCCGCAGTCCAGCCGAGCGCTGAGGGTGGAGGCCAGATCCCGACCGATGTACGTGGTGCCGAACAGCAGCACGTCAGGGCTGTGCTGCTTGATCAGGTCCTCCAGCACTTTGGCCGCGGGCAGCACCAGGTGCTGGTCGAAAATGGCGCCGGCACAGCGGTAGACCTTCTTGGCGCCGTAGTTGCCCAGGGTCTGGACGGCGTCGTCGGGCGCCGAGCCGAGCAGGATGGCCGAGGCGTCGCCGAGCTCGGCGGCCTTGGTGAGGATCTCGAGGCTGATGCTGGCCAGCTTCCCTTCGCTGACTTCGGCGTAGACCCAAACATTCGGCATTAGAGGACCTTCAGCTCGGCCAGGAAGTCGGCGATTTTGACGCCGCCTTCGCCCTCGTCGGTGATGATGGTGCCCACGTCTCTGGAAGGCGGCTTGCCGATGGTCAGCGCCTTCTCGCGAGCACCAGGCTCACCCACTTGGTCGGCCGCCAGCCCGAGGTCGGCGGCCTTGTATTCGACCACCTCCTTGCGCTTGGCGCCCATGATGCCTTTGAGCGAGGGGTAGCGCGGCTCGTTGATGCCGCTGGTCGTTGTGATGAGGACCGGCAGCTCGGCCTCGACCACCTGGTAGCCGGATTGGGATTGGCGGTGGATGGTGACCTTGCTGCCCTCCACCTTGACGTCGTTAGCGAAGGTCAGCGGCGGGTAGCCCAGCAGCTCGGCCAGCTGGCCGGGCACCAGGCCGGAATAGGTGTCCGTCGCCTCGGTGGCGCAGATCACGATGTCGTACTGGCCCATTTGAATGGCCGCCGCCAGGGCTTTGGCCGTGGCCAGCGTGTCGGAGCCGGCCAGCGCCTCGTCGCTGATAAGCACGCCGCGCTCGGCGCCCATCGCCAGCGCCTTGCGCATGTCGTCGACAGCGCCGGGCGGGCCCATGGTGACCACGGTCACCTCTCCGCCTGCCGCCTCGACGATGCGCAGCCCTGTCTCAACGGCGCTGGCCGCGGCAGGGTCCAGCTCTTTCGGCACGCCTTCGCGCACCACACGCTTGGTATTGGGATCGATCTCAATCGTCACCGAGCTCGTCGGGACGCTCTTGGCGCAGACCGCGATATTCACAGACAATCATTCTAAGGCGCGCTGGCCGGCGTCACCGGCGTCATGTTGGAGCCGTTATGCCGAGTGTCATGAGGAAGACTCTCCTTGTCCTGCCGCTGATCGCCACGCTGCTCGCGCCCGCCGCCGCTCAGGCCAGCTTGAGTGGATCGGGACGCATCACCGCCTTGCAGGCGACGGCCGCCTCATTTGATGGCAACCTCAAGCACAACGTCGAGAACCTGACGGTGACCATCGGCGACCAGACCGGCACGGCCAACTTCCTCGACTACTACAACGCCACCCATGGCTTGACTCGTTGGGGCTACCCCACCTCCGAGGTCTTCCAGGAGGAGCCCGGCAACCTGGTGCAGTATTTCCAGCGCGGGACGGTCGATTGGCACTGGCGAGCCGACCTGAACGCCTACGTGTTCGACCGGCGCCTGGCCTGGGATTACTTTGGGTGCAGATCTTTTAGAGGGACCTACGCGGCCTTGGGAATGATGCTATCGG
>DAIUFO010000362.1:3092-4233 GCA_036844545.1 Chloroflexota bacterium | reverse complement strand
CTCCATCCGACGGCCCTGGCACAATTCATCATGAACTTAACGGAGTAGTACTAGACGGGGAATTGGCCGCCGACGGCCGGGCTGGCCATGGCCTGCCAGACGGCCTAGTGGACCGGAACGTCCTCCAATTGGTGGCAGTGCTCCAGCCAGGGCTGCAGCAGCTTGAACTCCCCATGCTCGGGGTTGATCCTCAGGGTGGGGCCGGGATCGCCGTGCTGGTAGACCTGCTCGTTGGTGGCGGGGTCGATGCGCAGCAGCACCAGGCAGCCGCGCGTCTTGCAGTCGCCGAAGTGGTTGCTGATGGTGCCCCAGATGCCCGGTTGCCAGCGGATGTGGCCGTGCCTCGGCTTGCGGTCCAGGAAGTCGTACAGCGTCAGCTTGCTGGTGCCGAGGATGGCGCGCGGGATGGCTTCACGGGCCTTCGGTGACGCCGTGCGGCGATCCTCGTAGCGTTTGCGCTGGACCGGATCGCCAAGTATCCGATAGGCCCCCGTAATCTCGGCCGTCCTGGCGGCGGCGTTCGGGCTGCTGTTGCGGTCCGGGTGGTGCTCGAACACAAGGCGCCGGTAAGCCGCCGTGATGGCCGCTTGGTCGGCTTCCGGCGTCAAGCCCAGCACGTCGTACAAATTCCCCCCAGCCACTGCTGTGGATGTTAACGCCGAAGGCTTGCGTGGTGATGCGCATGGAGGGAAATTTTGGTCCTAGCCGGCCCCTTGCACGGCCGGTGCGGCCTGGGCTCGCGCTCGATAGCCCAGCGCCAGCGCCAGCGCCATGAAACAGATCGCCGCCTCTCCGGCCAGCGTGAAGCGGATGCCCGCCGAGGCGGTGACGAAGCCGGTGAACAGCGAGCCCAGCGGCGTGATGCCGTTGGTCAGCAACGTGAACACGGCCATCACCCGCCCGCGCAGATGATCTGGCGAGCCCATCTGCATGAGCGAGTTCACGGACGTGCCGAAGACCTGGATTGAGCCGCCGACCAAGGCCAGCAGCACGAACCCCACGGCGAAGCTCGGGGCAAACGCCAGCGATAGGTAGAACAGCCCGAAGAGCGCGGCCGCCGTCAGCAGGATGCGCTGCGACGACCGGCCATGGCTGGCGATCGTCAGCGCCATGACCAGCGAGCCGAGCCCCACCGCCGCCA
>DAIUFO010000362.1:0-3082 GCA_036844545.1 Chloroflexota bacterium | reverse complement strand
GATCGACACCAGTTTCGGCACCAGCGGCAAGATCGTCTTGCCCAGCGCCGCCACCAGCAAGCCGAACTGCTCGGGCCCGACGTTCAGCTCGTACTGCGCGATGAGAGGGATGATCGAGCTGGTGCTGTAGATAAAGGCGCCGTTGCCGGCCAGGACGATAGTTGCCACCGTCAGCTCGCGCTTGCTCAGCAGGAAGCTGATGCCTTCGCGCAACTGGCGGACAACCGGCACCCCGGCCGGTCCCCGCGGCGCCGCGTGAAACTGCCCCGGCCTGAGGAACAGCAGGCTCACCAGCACCGCCAGGAAGCTGACCGCGTTCAGGTAGAAGCACGCCGGTATGCCCCAGCGGGCGATCACCAAGCCGCCTATCGCCGGACCGACCAATCGCGCGCTGCTGAACTGCGCCGAGCTCAGGCCGACCGCGTTGACCACGTTGTCCCTGCCCACCAGCTCGGTGACGAACGCTTGCCGCGCCGGGCTGTCGAAGGCATTGGTCAGCCCCAGCACGACGGCCAGCAGGTACAGCTCCCACACCTGGATATGCCCGCTGGCCGTCAGCACCGCCAACGTCAGCGCCTGCGCCAGCGAGGCGCTCTGTGTCACCAGCAGCAGCCGCTGCTTGGGGAAGCGATCCACCACTACCCCGGCGAACAGCACCACGATCAGGATGGGCACGTATTGCAGCGCCGTGACCGTCCCCAACGCCGCCGGCGAATGCGTCAGCTCCAGCACCAGCCAGGGCAGCGCCACCATCTGCATCCACGTCCCGATCTGCGACACCAACTGCCCGATCCAAAACAGCCGGAAGTTGTAGTTGCCGAACGACTCGAACGTGCGCCCCAGCCTGCCGCCTACCTTCACGCTGGCGTCAGGTTATCAGAGGCGCCTGGGGACACCAGAGCAGTTGGCCGCCTGCGTGGTTGCGACCCGGCCACTAGCGGGGTAAAGTCTGACCAAGATGGCATACGAGCTGTGGGAGATGACGAGCCGCAATGCGATAGCCGCTTCGCCACCGAGGATGAGGCGTTAGAGGCCGTCCGCAAACAGATCGCGGCCGGGGGCCGCGAAGCCGTGGCCACCTGGTTCCTCGGCCACGAAGATGCGCGGGGCCGCTCGAAAGCCATCGCCCAAGGTGGGGAGCTCGCCCAGCTCGCCCTAGCGGCGTCCTCTAAAGCTGTCGCGTAGTCCGTCTGCAAGTTCGCTCCCATCGCCGGCCACGCTATCCGGCTCAGTCGACCGCTTTGTTGCCTAAGGCAATCCAGACTGAGGCGTGCCAATGCACACCGCTTGCTGTGAGCACAAAATGCCTCGAACATGCGTGCGGGCGGGGGGAGTTGAAAGCACGGCTGCTTGTTTTTGGAGGTTCCCAAAAGTCCGGGATTGTCGCCGATCTGAGCTCAATTTTCCGTTTTTTCGCGGCCGCGAACGGCCATCGACAACAGCGAAAAATGACGGATGTTTCGCGGATAAGGTGTCAGATAAGGTGTCAGCAGCCAGGCTGTGATTAGCCTCTCTCGACCTATACTGCGACCAAGCATTTCTGATGATCGAAGACGAGCTGACATGCTTAAACTGCGGCGCCTTTCTCTACGATAACGTCGTGATGGTGCGCGAGGCGCCGCCCGGCGAGATGACGTTCGCTTGCCTGCCGCCAGGTACCACGCTGTGTGGTTCCTGCCTAGAACCAGTGGCACAAGGCGACTCGTTGAACACGTTTCACGGTCCCGTGCATCCCAAAGCCGAGGCTCGTTGACCGCCCGCTAGTTGCACTTATAGACAGTCTTGGCCGAGCAGCACTGGAATTGAGATATCTTCGTCAACCTCCGGCCAGTGCACTCCAACCCCACGACCGATGAGACGCCACTTTGCACGCTGCGCCGCCGTGGCCTTGGTGAGGCGCTCAGAGCACTGTGTCGGCATGCCGATTTCGCGGCCATCGGCGAGCTGGAAGTACACCATCGACCGCTCGAAGCGAACGCCGGTCGCCCTCGGCGGACCAACGATTGTGAACGCGCTTCCAGCCATCTAAGAGCTCTCCAGGTGCCCAGCGATCGTTGGCCGCATGTGCCCCAGCTGCGGATCACCGTAGCCCTTGCCGGCAGTCAGGAGCAACGGAGGTGGATCATTCCTTGTAGGGAGTGGCCACCCAATGTCCGATTGCAGGTTTCCACTGGTGGATCGAGTTATAGACCGCCTGACCGCCAGCAACGAAGGCGTCCAGTTGGCCGGCCGCGTACGGTAACAGCCACAGCGGCGCTCTCCGTGGATCGTAATGCGGAAAGAGAAGGATAGGTGGAAGCGCGGGGGGCCATGGCGCGACGCCCCACTCCCTCGACCACCGGTGCCATGCGTCATGCAAACTGAGGAAGCCGGCGTCATGGCTGAGGAAGATGGCATTTCGGCGCACGGATTCGAGCAGCTGGCGGGGATCGGGCGCGTCGAGAGCCAGGCCCGCGGATCGGGAGGTCGCCGTCGCATGACCAAGCTTCTGCAGCTCATCGCCTAGTTTGGGGTTGATGCAGGCGTCGAGATAGAAGGACGCCAAGCCCTATTCGCCGAAGTTGGCGGCGATTCTCGCTTCGAGGGCATCCTCGTTCTGACGGTAGTACGCATCAGCCGCTTCCGCAGCGTCTTTCGAGATGCCGAACTCTTCAGCGACACGTGCGTAATCGCGCTCGTACAGCTTGAGGTAAGGCACCAGCGCCCACACCGGGCTTCCCGACTCGGCGACTCGCGCGTTCGCTACTCCAGGCTTCCGAGGATCAGCCACGATGTGCCGCCGGATGAATTCCGCAGCCCGCTTGCCCATGACCGGCGTTGCCATCTCCATCAGATTATGGCGTTCGGGCTCGTCTGTCCAGAGCGACCCTCCATGGTGGGTGGCATCCCCGCTGCTGTCGGCCAACGGGTAGCCGAAGCTGCAGCCGTACCAATCGGGCTGATCCATTCCCGACCGCTGGGCATCAGCGACAGTCTATCGACCCAATGATTCGGGCAACAGCGGCGCCACTGTTTGCTCGATAGGCGCTAAGGGCTTGTAACGCAATAAGTTAGACGTTCTCAACGGGTGAAGGGCGTGGGT
>DAIUFO010000361.1:0-4261 GCA_036844545.1 Chloroflexota bacterium | reverse complement strand
GATAGCTTCCGTCACGTTCCCAACGCGCCGGGACAAGAGCCACGAGGCAGCCATAACCCATGCGGCGCGGGTGCTGGCCGAGGATCTCCAGGCGCGAGCCATTGTGGGGCTGACGAGAACAGGCCGCACTGCCCGGCTCCTGTCCTCAGGGAGGGCGAGCTGCCCGACGTACGCCTTCAGCCCGGATCAACGTGTGTGCAACCGGCTCTCGTTGTGGTGGGGCATCAGCCCGGTCTTCCAGCCGATGGGCCGCACCTTCGAGGAAAACATCCGTGCCATGGAGGAGGCGCTGTGTGCCCGCCGCGCGGTCGCGCCTGACGACCTCGTCGTGGTCACTGGCTCACAACCATTCGAACCGGGCGTCCACACCAACTTCGTGAAATTCCATCGAGTTGGGTGTCGCTGAACGAGCTCATCGAGATCCCTTCGTGAGACCCCGCCCACTCCGCTGTGCCCCAGTAGCTCCGTTCGGGTGCGGCCTGTCAGCTTGGGCCACCGCGCGGCGCGCTCGATTGGACCGCTAGGTCGAAGTGCAGGCTGGCTGTGAGCTGAAGGGCCAGCACCAAAGCTGCAAGCAGCCGCACGGCGGAATAGTACGCGGCCGGATGAGCGGTTGGTTCATGACTGTCCGGCGCGCGGTACCATCGATGTGGCTATCCGACAAGGTGCCTGTGAGGAGGGTCGGCAAATGAAACGACTAGTGGTTTTCCTCGTGGCCTGTGTGACCGGTTGGTGGGCGTACCTGAAGCTACGCAGCCATCCCAAAACCGCCGCCAAAGTGGCCGAGCTTGAGCGCCAGGGTCGGCTCGTGGTTGACAAAACGAGTGCGGTTGCCACCTCGGCCAAAGACCAGGCAGCCACGAGGGCTGCTGGCGTAGCCGACAGGGCGGCCGAGGCCCTACGCCCGGTCCAGGACAAGCTGACGGAGTTGCGCGGCGAGGCCGGTGCCGAGCCCGTCACGGAACCTGGTACTGAGCACCTCAAAGCCTGAATCCGCACGGAGAGAGACTCGGCGAAACCACTGCGCACCAACGTCCACGGTTCCGATGTGCGGCAAACACCCGTTGGCCCCTCGTGGCACGTGCGCCTGAACCCGTCGAACCGCGCACGTGGAGATCCTCCGGAGAAAGGGTGCCCGTACCGATCACGGCCCGGAGAGGCCGGACCCCCGCGGATGCCAAGTCTCCGGTCTTTAAGCCGGGGCCAGGCGATGCTCCCGGGCGGGCAGAAGGATCAGGAAGGTGGCTACGTAGGAGATGGCCATCGTGACGAATGCGGCGGAGAAGCCGAAGTGATCGATCAGCGCGCCCACACCAGCAGCGTAGAGAGCGCCAGTGGCGAAGGTCACGGCGAAGTAGGCCCCGAAGATCGAGTCCCGGCTCTCGGGTGGGACTACGTCGGCGAGGTAGGTCTGCATAATCGGTCCCTGGGCGTAGACGAACAGCCCCATTAAGACCAGTGAGCCAGCTACGCCGGCGAGCACCGGCCCGCTGAACACCAGCGCCACCGTAAACACGAACGAGCCAGCCAGGGTAATGAGCATGGTCCGCTTGCGACCGATCAGATCCGACACGCGCCCGCCCAGGATCGGCCCAACAATGCTGCCAGCCAGCAGAACGGTAAATAGCACTCCCACGATGGACGAGCTCAGCCGCAACCCGTTGGTCAGGTATAGCGGCACGTAGGTCAGCACCACGCCCAGGCCGCGGCCGCCGGCGGCCACCATGGATGACAGGACAATCAGGAACAGCGTGCGGTTGCCGAGGATAGCCCGCATGTCTGCCGTGAGCGAGCCTTCCTGCTCGATCACGTGGCGGCTGTCCTTCGACTCGGTGATGGTGGCCATGATGGCCGAGCCAATTAGCAGCCCGGGCAGGGAGAAAATGACCATCGTTGCCCGCCAACCGAGCTGGGCGATCAAGAACGTGCCCACGAGCGGCACTAGGATGGTGCCCACGTTGCCTCCGGCGACATGGATCGACAGAGCCGAGCCGCGCTTTCGCGCGCTGAAGCGGTTGGCGATCATGGAATTGCCGATGGGATGCTGCGGCGCCTGCGCAACGGAGTTCAGGACCCGGACGACGCTGAACTGAAAGAAATTGCCAACCGCGCCGAACAGGGCAATGGTCACGCCGCACAGCACGTTGCCGAGCCCGATCAGGAGCTTGTGCGGCACGTATTTCCCGGCCAGACCGAACGCGAACTGCAGGAGGCCGCCCAGCGCGCTGGAGACGCCGACTACCAGCCCGAGTTGAGCATAGCTGAAGCCGAACTGCGCCTGGATCAGCGGATAGATGAGCGGCAGCAGCGTGCTGTACATGTGCGTCACGCCGTGGGCGCTGGCAACCATCGCCAGCACCGGCTTGGGCTTGGAGATCGAGGGTAGCGCCCACCGCCGCGCCGTGAGGACCGCCATTACCTCGAGTCTAACGTGAACGTGAGAGTGTAAGAGCGCGTCGGCTGACACATGCCGGAGCGGACAGGCAGGCTATCTGTGGTGACGGTCGTCATGCCGAGGTCTCGGTTGCTGGCTTTCCAATGAAATTGCATCACGCTGCGGGAGATGCATCTCCCTGGCGACCACCGGACCACCATCATTCGTTCTGCCCCCATGGCCAGGTGATAGAGTGGTCGCGCTTGAGCATGTCGTATTGCGAAAGTGGCCAGGAGTTCCAGGCCTTCGTGTTCAACGAATTCGTCCACTACTCGACAAGCCTCACGAAACTTCCATTCGCGTGTGAGGAGCAGCCTGGCACCGCTGGCGGATAGGCTGGCAGCCAGTATGTACTCGCTGAGCTCGCGGATGATTCGAACCGGTTGCAGGCCGGCTGCGTAGCAGCCTCGCAACACATTTTCCCAGCCGCTCCGGAGCAGTTCAGCTTGGAGGGAAGCGCACATTGTGATCGCGCGCCGCTCGTCGCTTGGGTGGCCGGCGCGAACGCATAGTCTGATCGCGGCACCGTGAAGGATGAGAGCACCCGCGACCAAAGGAGCCTCGAGCGTCAACAAGACTGAAGTGAATCCGGCCGTCTCGTGTTCGTCTCTCACCGATTTCCCCAGGGCGGTGCTTGATTCAAGGATCGCCGTCTGTTGGTCGTCCACGATGGAATAGTGACAGAGAACCCGCCTCGTCCGTGGAGATTGTTGCCTGGTGCCGATACGTTTGAGAGACCCTCGATGGCAGTGGTGGCCGGTGTGATGTGGGACCTTTCGACAGGTGCCGTCGAACTTTGCGTGACGGCGCCGGCCAGCAGTCGTCAAGTGCTTGCTTCACTATTCGCGCCACATTTTGGCCCAACGATTTGGCGTCCGGTCCGGAAACGTCCTTGTAGTGAATCCGCTGCACCGAGCTGTGTCGACCGCGGCTCAATCTGACTGTGTAGTAGGCCAGACCATTGTCGTCCCAGCCTAAGGGCTCATCGAACATATGCCCCATGCCCACCAATCTGTCGAGATACTCGTGTAGCTGTTCTGCCTCGGGGTGCATCTAGTCCTCCTCAGCTCGGCCGGCTCACCACCCTGTTGATCATCTGACCCTCAGCAGACAGGCCTCGCACGGGTCAACTGGCATGTCCGGTTCGGCCCTCCACACTGGTGGTAGCGGTGCCAGATTACAGGCGGATCGTGGCTCGGCGCGCATTAGCTGCTGCCGCTGAAAAAAATGGACAGGGCACTGAAGCGTCCCGCTCGAGGACTGTTCCCTACGCCACTCACCATCCATCTTCATTAACTCCGCAGGTTCGACATCCAGGGCTTGGGCAAGCTTCCGAGTAGTTGTCGGAAAGGTGGGAGCTCCCGTCTCAATCCGCGCGATGGTCGTTCTACTAACGCTCGCCAGTTGGGCCAACTGTTCCTGGGTGAGGGCGCCACGTTCTCGGATGGTCTTTAGCTGAGGCAGTCTTGCCATGCCATAAATGATACCTCCCCGCTACTAAGATTGCACAATCATTGACACATAGAAGGTGCGCGACACACGTGGTGCCGGGTCTAGGCAAAGTGCCCCTGGTGAAGCTGACGCCCACCGAGGTGGAGGGGTGTCCACGGAGTTGCGCCGGCCTGGTCACCACCGTCACCACGCTTCCCCCCTGGGGCGACGGACGCTCGGCGTCCGCGCCAGCGCAGCGCGCAGGCCTGCCCGAAGGTGGCTCACGGATCACGGGGAGAGCCCGCAGCGAGCTCCTTACCAAGGAACAGCGTGTGATGCGGCTGCTGGAGCTGCCGATCTGCGTCGACAGGTGGCGGAGCTGGGTCGCTGGTACTG
>DAIUFO010000360.1:0-4269 GCA_036844545.1 Chloroflexota bacterium | reverse complement strand
CAGCGCATGCCCTTCATGCCGTAGGCCTCGGCCAGCTTGGCGAAGTCGGGGCTGGACATGGCCACCGAGGAGTAGCGGTTGCCGTGGAACAGTTCCTGCCACTGCCGCACCATGCCCAGGTAGCCGTTGTTGATCACGGCCACCTTCACGTCGATGTTCTCCTGCACGGCCGTCGCCAGCTCCTGCAGCGTCATCTGGAAGCCGCCATCACCCACCACGGCCCACACGCTCTTGTCCGGCTGGCCCATCTTCACGCCCAGCGCGGCCGGCAGGCCGTAGCCCATGGTGCCCAGGCCGCCTGAGGAGATGTGGCTGTTGTGGGTCTCGTAGGTGTAGTGCTGGGCCGCCCACATCTGATGCTGGCCCACGTCGCACACGATGATCGATTCGCCCTTGGTCACTTCCGAGAGCTTGTTGATCACGAACTGGGGCAGCAGCTTGTCGCTTTCCCGCACCTTAATGCCCGGCCGGTCCTTGCGCCAGGCCCAGATGTTGTCTACCCACTCGCGGTGCTTGGCGCCGCCCTGGGCTTTCAGTTCCTTGTTGAGGACCATCAACACGTTCTTGACGTCGCCCACGATGGGCACGTCGCAGCGGACGTTCTTGCCGATCTCGGCCGGGTCGATGTCGATGTGGATGATCTTGGCCCGCGGCGCAAAGGCCGAGAACTTGCCGCAGGCGCGGTCGTCGAAGCGCATGCCGATGGCGACCACCAGGTCGGCTTGATTCACCGCCCGGTTGGCGTAGACGGAACCGTGCATGCCGAAGAAGCCGAAGCACAGCGGATGCGAGTACGGCAGCGTCGACAGCCCCAGCAGGGTCTGCATCACCGGCAGCTCGCCCGTCTCGGCCAGGTCCTTCAGCTCCTCATAAGCTTCCGAGATCACAATGCCGTGGCCGGCCAGGATGACGGGGTTCTTGGCCTCCTGGATGGCCTTGACCGCCTGGCGAATCTGGCGGATGTTGCCGAACAGTGTCGGCCGGAAGCCGCGCAGTTGCGGCACCCGTGGATATTCGAATATGGCCATCTGCTGCTGGACGTCTTTGGGGAAGTCGATCAGCACCGGGCCGGGCCGGCCCGTGGTGGCCACGTAGAACGCCTCGCGAATGGTCGGCGCGATATCCTCCGGCCGCATTACCAGCCAGTTGTGCTTGGTGATCGGCAGCGTCACGCCGGTGATGTCCGTTTCCTGGAAGGCATCCTTACCGATCATGGTGGTCGCCACATTGCCGGTGATGGCCACCAGCGGCACACTGTCCAGCATGGCCGTGGCGATGCCGGTCACCAGGTTGGTGGCCCCGGGCCCCGAGGTGGCGATGCACACGCCCGGACGTCCGGTGACGCGGGCATAGCCGTCGGCGGCGTGGGACGCGCCCTGCTCGTGCCGCACCAGCACGTGCCGGATCTGCTCGTACTCGGGCAGCACGTGATACAGCGGCAGGATAGCCCCGCCGGGCAGACCGAAGACCAGGTCGACGCCCTCGCGGACCAGGGACTCGCAAATGATGTGCGCGCCGCTCATGCGGGTGCCTTCGGCGAGGCGAGGTGAAGAGTGCTGGACTATCTCGTCCAGCTTGGCGACAGCCATGAGGGTTCCTCCTTTAGGGATGTTGCGAGGTCATTGCATGACCTCGTAACACCCCTACGACACTGGCCTTTTGGGCCATTAATAACCGCTCGATTGCGGTTGGCGGCTCGCCAGCGCACTCATGGCGCCCAGTGGTCTGCCGCCGGTAGGGATGCCCCTCGCCCGCACACCATCGTGCCAGCGTACCGACAAGCTTACGGCAGGAAAGCCGTTACGTCAAAAAATCCAGTAAGCCCCAAGCCGGGCCACCGCGTCGCGGGCGAACGACAAGTCCACCACCTGCGCCAGGTCGACCGTGTCCCGCAGCTTGCCGGCCTTGACGAACCAATTCATCTGGTCGTCGATGCTGGCCAGGTTGAGGTTGCCGTTGGGATCGATCAGCGGGAAGCCCATCTCGTCGTAGAGGTGAGCATCCTTGAGGGGCGAGGCTTTGGTGAGCCGATCGACCATTTCCGTGCGCCGGATGTTATGGAAGAAGGCCGAGTCGTAGTCGCGCGCGCCCTGGAGGTAGGCGGCTATCCAGCGCACCGCCATGTCGTGTTTGGCGGCGAAACGGGGCGAGAACAGCACCACTCCGAACTCCGCTCCGGGCAGTACTTCCGCTACCGGCTTCCACTTCACACTAAGGTTCTTGCTCGTGGCCGCGCTCGCCAGGGCCTCGGGCAGCAGCGCCGCGTCGATGGACTTGTTGGCCAGGCTGACGAGCATCGTGGGGAAGCTCATCTGCACGACGTGTACGTCCTTGAGCGTCAGCCCGCCGGCCTCGAGCTCCTTGGCCAGCGCGTACTCGCTGCTGTTGACCTGCCCAGGCAAGGCAATGTGCAGGCCGCGCAGGTCCGCGTAGTCGTGGAGCTTTCCGCCGTCGGCCAGGTCTCGTCGCACGACCAGGAACACACCGTTGGCATGCACCTCCTGACGCGACAGCGAGCCCACCACTTTCACGCACAGGTTGTTCTCGGAGGCATTGAATAAGCCGGGCCCAACGTTGCCCGAGCCAACGTCCAGCTGGCCTGAGGCCAGCGCCGGGATCATCCGCGAGGGCCCCGTGAAATTGACGAGCTGAACGTTCAGGCCTTCGCTGGCGAAATAGCCTTCCGCGTCCGCCAGGTACTCCGCGGACTCCGACAACGCGCCAGTGACACCCATTCGAACCGCCGCCGGCTTGTTCACAGCCGTCGCGCTGTTGGCGCAGCTGGCGGCCTGGGATCCGCCGGCAAGGTCCGGCTGGTCGTTGGTACACGACTGCAGCAGCCAGCTCGCCACCAGCACGCTGGTCAGGACAACCTTTACCACGACGCGAAGGTTACATCTACGTCAGCCCGAACGCTTGCCCCCTTGACGGCACGCTTGTACGCTTGAGGCACATGCCTGCCGAACCGCGGATCCCGCCCGAGGTCATCAAGGAGCTGGCCACCGCCGCCATCGCCAAGCGCAAGCAGGAGACCAAGAAGGCGGCCGTCAGCCGGCGCCCGCGGCCCATCAACATCCCCGAGCGCGCACTCCTGGCGCTGACCAAGTCGATCAGCGACTTCTATGGCTACGCCGCCGTCACCCGCACCAATAAAGAGCACCGCCTCATGGCCGACATCGTGGCCGAGACGTGGGTGCCCTTCGCCGAGTACGACCGGCAGGTGCGCGCCAAGGAGGAGGCCCTCGAGCGCGTCGAGGAGCAGCAACGCGAGATCCTGGACCTCCGGGCCCGCATCGAGCAGCGCATCCAGGACGTGCCGCGCCTTAAAGCGGTCATCCGCGCCGCCCTGGTCCGGCTTATCGTCGACACCTCCGAGAAGCACGTCAAGGAGGAATGGGCCCTGGTGCTCCTCAAGCACATCGAAACCGCCCGCGACATCCTCAAGAGCGAAGCGGGCGGCGGAGTCGACGCCAAGGCGTGAGGATCTCCGTCGGCGCCGACGACACCGCCCCTGTGGTCGAGGCCGTCGTGGCCGACCTGCGGCGCCGAGGCCACGAGCCGCGGGTCTACGAGCCGGAACCCTGGCCCGAAGTCGCTCACAAAGTCGCCTCTGACGTCGCCGAGGGCAGAGCCGGCCAGGGCATCCTCTTCTGCTGGACGGGCACCGGCACCAGCATCGTGGCCAACAAAGTCCCCGGCGTGCGCGCCGCCCTGGCCTGGGAGCCGTGGATCGCCGAGGGCGCCCGCCTCTGGAACGACGCCAACGTGCTGGTCATGAGCCTCAAGCGCACGACCCCCGAGCTCGCGATCGAGATCCTCGAAGCCTGGTTCAAAGCTGACAAGCCGGACGCATCCGAAGCCGCCAACATCCAGCGCATCGCCGCCATCGAGCGCCACTACCGCACGTAAGGTCGCGGGATTAGGCCGCCCCGACTGCCCTGAGAGGGACCCGGAAGGGAACCGATTCGCGAAAACATTTTTTCGGGGCCTCGGCGAGCTCAGGGGCGAGGCCGGGGAATGGAAATGGGCTCGATGTTGACTGGGAAGGTGTCCCGAAAGGGAACCGAGCCTCGGGGCAGTTGCGGGGCTTGTTCGGGATCGTTTGGGGACGTTGTTTGTGGGGTGATGAGGGCGGCAGGGCCGAGGGAGTAGCGGCGGTCGCGGCCGAGGCCGAGGGCGCGGAGGAGGCGCGCGTCGCGGAGCTGGGCGAGGTCGTTCTTAGCGGTGCGCTGGCCGACGTGGAGGAGGCGCTGGTAGTCGGCGCGGGTG
>DAIUFO010000359.1:0-4272 GCA_036844545.1 Chloroflexota bacterium | reverse complement strand
CCAACAACAACGTCTACGCCTCGGCCAAACCCGATGGCCTGACCTTGCTCGGCAATACCGACCCGGCCACCAGCCTCCTTCAGGACCCGGCCAAGAGCAAGGACGCGTAGGCAACGACGTTGGACCTGTCCTATCCGCCAGCCCTGCGAGATTCGCTGGACCGCATCGGTAAAGCCCTCGCCGACATTTCCGTGCGGGACGAAACCGCGGCCTCCGGCCAGCCCGAGCTGTGGCAAACCAAGCCCTCCCGCAACGGCCACGCGACGCCGGCTGCCTCACCGCTGGCCCAGGTGGCCGAGTTCCGCGCCCTCGGCGCCTACGCCCTGCCCCTGCCGGACCTGCTCGCCCGCGCCGGTCGCGGCTACCTGCCGCTGCCCGGCAACGCCGGTGGCGGCGCAGTCGCCCTGGGTTGGCCCGACGCCAGCGCCCCCTGGCACCCCGGCGATCCGCTGACAGTCGAGCTGAGCGCAGGCAGGGTCTATGGCGTCCTTTCGGTGGCGCCCTTCTGCGTGCCGGTCAGCGGCATCGTATTCCTGGCCCAAAGCGGAAGCGACGTCGTCCTGGTCGACCTTCCCTCGCCCGCCGCGTTCGCCGTCCGCGTAGGACCGGGAGAGGGTCAGGGCGAGGGAACCCAACGCCTCGGCGATGCCTTCTCTGTCCGGTTGGAAGACACGCCAGCTGACGTCCTCGCTGAAGGGCCTGAGGCCCTCAAAGCCTGGGATCGTGCCGCCGAATGGGAGCGGCTGGCGCTGCTCGGCCTGACCGCGGGCCTGATCGACCGCGCCTGGCGCATCGCCTTGGATGCCGTGTGCGAGGGCAAACGCCAGGGCCATGTCCTGGCTGACGAGCAGGTGGCCCAGTTCCAGCTGGCCGACAACGACATCGACCGCCTCGCCTCCGAGCACCTGGTGCTGGACGTGGCGATTGATGCCGAGCGCGGCAAGCCGGTGAAGGACAAGCTGGCCATGGTCCGCTACTACACCTCGAAGCAAGCCGAATCCTGCGCCGCGCGGGCGCTGCACCTGGCCCAGCTGTTCCTGCCGCGCCTCGTTCCCGTGGCCCGCTGGCTGACGCTGCGAGCCCATCACCTGTCGGTCTTCGGCCTGGCCCGCGAGCACGAGGTGCGTCTCGCCGCGGCGGGTCTCGTGGCCGGCATGAGCCTGGAGTAGGGATTATGGACTTCGAGCTGCCCGAAGAGATGAAGCTGCTGCGCGAAACGGTCCACCGTTTCGTCGACAAGGAGCTCATGCCCCTGGAGAAGTCGCTCCCGGACCTGATGGACATTCCGCCGGATATCCGTGCCCAGCTCGAGGCCAAGGTCAGGGAGATGGGCTTCTGGGCCGCGGCCGTGCCCACCGAGTTCGGCGGCGGCGGCATCGGCGCGCTGGGCAACATGGTCCTGCGCGAGCAGGTCAGCCGCTGCCTGGTGAGCGACACCCGCGACGACCGTGGCTTCGGCGGCAGCCCCTGGCCGATTCTCTACAACTGCGACCCCGATCAGCGCAAGAAGTACCTGGACCCCATCATCCAGGGCGCCAAGCGCCACTTCTTTGCCATGACCGAGCCCGGCGCCGGCAACGACGCCAACGGCCTGGCCACGACCGCTGTCCTAGATGGCGATCAGTGGGTCATCAACGGCAGCAAGATTTTCATCAGCCATGTCGACCTGGCCGACTTTGGCATCGTGCTGGCCAAGACCGATCCCAGCCAGCGTGCCCGCGGCGGCCTGAGCGCCTTCATCGTGGACAAGGGCACGCCCGGCTTCAACGTCGTTCGCACCCTCTACACCATGGGCGCGGCCCATGCGTTCGAGCTGCACTTCGACAACTGCCGCATCCCCAAGGAGAACTTGCTCGGCGAGGTTGGCAAAGGCTTCGACATCGCCGGCAAGAACCTGACCAAGACGCGGCTCAAGCAGGCCGCCAGCTCGCTCGGCCTGGCCCAGCGCGCCCTGGAGATGTGCATTGACTACGCCCAGCAGCGCGAGACCTTCGGCAAGAAGCTCATCGACCGCGGCGCCGTCCAGATGATGCTGGTGGAGTCCGCCGCCGAGCTGCGCGCCTGCCGGCTGATGGCCTACGCCACCTCCTACCGGCTCGACCACGGCGAGGATCCAGTGCTCGAAGTGTCGGCGACCAAGGTCTACGCCGGCGAGATCGGCTCGCGCATCCTGGACCGCGCCATCCAGATGCACGGCGGCTCCGGCTTAACCCGCGACCTCCCCTTCGAGCGCATGTATCGCGACCAGCGCGGCTACCGCATCACCGAAGGCGGCACCGAGGTCCAGCGTTGGGTCATCGCCCGCGGCCTGATCAAGAAGTACATGGCAGACTAGCCACAGTGGTAACGTTGGCGCACAGCTCAGACCTTCACCTGAGCACTGACCTGGAGGATGGCCTCCTGCAGCTCCGCCGCGTGCTCGCTGGCGCCGCCGAAGCCGAGGCCGACGTCGTCCTGCTGGTTGGCGACACCTTCGAGCACATCCGTTATCCGCTGGCCTTCTTCCAACAGGCTGGCGGGCTGCTGGCGAACGCCGGCCGTCGCGTTGTGGTCCTGCCCGGCAACCACGATCCGCTGTTCGAGGCCTCCGAGCCAAATTGGCGGGCGATGCGATCCTCTCCGAGCGTCCACATCCTTGGCCTCGACCATGATGACCCGGTGCGCTTCGACGACCTGGACCTGGAGATCTGGGGCTGGGCCCACCGCTCCTACGGCAGCATGGACCCGCTGCGCGACCCGCCGGCACGGTCGGCCAAATGGCGGGTAGCCCTGGCCCACGGCCATTTCACCGATCGGCACTACAAGGCCGGTGAGCCCTCGCCCTCCTGGCTGATCTTCGCCGAGGACATCGACGCCACGGACGCCGATTATCTGGCCCTTGGCCACTGGAACACAGCGGTCCCAGTCGGCAGCGGCGCCGTACCGGCCTACTCCTCGGGCTCGCCCGACCTCGAGAACACGCTCAACATCATCCGCCTGAGCGAGCACGGCGTCGCTGTCGAGCGTCACCCTCTCCCCCAAACTATTCCTCTCCCTTTGAACTAGCGCCCCCATGCCCCTGCTAACCGGCTGCCTCGCCCTCGATCTGACTGACCTGAAGGGCCAGTTCGCCGGCAAGCTGCTGCGCGATTTCGGCTTCGAAGTCATCAAGGTCGAACCCCCTGCCGGTGATCCTGTTCGCCGCACCGGCCCCTTCATGGGCGACGTCCCTCACCTGGAGGGCAGCCTCCGCTTCGCCTACCTCAACGCCGGCAAGAAGAGCCTCACCCTGGACGTCGAGCAAAGACAGGGCTGGGAGCTCCTGCTGAAACTGGCCGAGCAGGCCGACGTCCTGATCGAGAGCTCCGCCCCCGGCACGCTGGACCTGGACGCCCTGCGCGCCCGCAATCCCAAGCTGCTGGTAACCTCCGTCACCGGCTTCGGCCAGACCGGCCCGCATCGCGACTACGCCTGCCCGGATATCGTCGGCCTGGCCATGGGCGGCCTCATGTACATCAGCGGCGACCCGGCCTTGCCGCCCGTCAAAGCCCCCGAGACGCAGTCCTATTACTTCGCCTGCGCGTATGCTGCCTTGGGCACACTGCTGGCGCTGTGGCAGCGAGGAACTGACGGGCAGGGCCGCGCCGTCGACGTCTCCATCCAGGAGACCATCGCCAGCCAGGAGCACATGATCCGCACCTTCGCCACCGACGGCCAGAGCATCGTCCGCCATGGCAGCCAGCACGAGCACGTGGCGCCCGCCAACGTCTTCCCCACCAGCGACGGCTACGTCTACCTGTTCGTTACCCGCACCCACTGGAAGCTGCTGATGGACTTCTGGCCCGATCATCCGCCGGAGTTCGATGGTCCGGAGTGGCTGGACAACGACTTCCGCCACGAGCACGAGCACGAGATCAACGTACGGGTCGAGGAGTTCACCCGCCGCTTCCGCCGCGACGATTTGGCCGCCCAGCTCCAGAGAGCCGGCATCCCCTGCCTGGCCCTCAATTCGCCCACCGCCTTCATGCAGGAGGAGCACATCCAAGCCCGCCAGCTCTTCCAGCCCGTGCAGCACCCCCACTTGGGCAGCTACCTCCAGACCGGCTTCCCCCTCCTCGTCGACGGCCAGCGGGAGCCCGCCGCGCCGCCGCCCCTCCTCGGCCAGCACACCCGAGAAATCCTCACCAACCGCCTCGGCCTGACCCTCACCGAAATCGAGCTCCTCTTCGCTCAGGGCGTCATCTAGTGTAGGTCGTCACAAATAGGCTGAGTTATTCGTTCTAATAAGCAGCC
>DAIUFO010000358.1:0-4301 GCA_036844545.1 Chloroflexota bacterium | reverse complement strand
GCGAGGCCGACGATCAGCTCGACGGCGTCATCAAGGTACACATGGTCGCGCAGCTCCTCGCCCTCGCCAAAAATCGACACCTTGCCGTCGTGCACAATGGTCCGGACAAATCGGTTAGGCCCGTAGGAGCCGTGCGTATCCCCGGGGCCGTAGATGCCGGTTGGGCGGACGACTAGCAACGGAAAGCCCTTGCTGTCCGCGACGGTTTGCAGCGCACGCTCGCCAGCGTACTTCGCTACAGCGTAAAGGTTCGGCAGGTCGGGCGGGGTGTCCTCGCTCACGGGCTGGTCGCCGAAACCATAGACGGCGTCGGAGCTGAAAAACACGCACTGGCCGACTGGGTGCTGCTCGAGGTACTCGGCTACGTTACTCACCATGGCGACATTGCTCGCCATGGAGCGAACGTTCATGCCTTTGTCCGGTGTAATGCCGGAAAGGAGCATCAGGCAGGTATCCAGGCCGGCCAGCCCATCCAACGCCGAAAGCGCCTCAGGCCGTCTCAGGTCGAAATCCCTCGAGGAGAAGCCGTGGACGTCCGCCTCGGACTGCAGGAGGCGCTGCTTGAGCGGGCGGCCCAGGAAACCGCTGTCCCCCAGAAGGATGACCTTGCGGAGGCTCACCGGCCGATGCTCTCCCATTTCATAGGCGCGGCTTGCAGCTTTGGATGCGAGACCAGGAGGTGCCACACGACGCCCTGGAACGCCTCGGTGTGCGGCGTCACGGTGTCCGGATGCGCCGTCGGCACAATGACACAGGCATCGGCCACCTGGGCGGTAAAGCCGCCGTCGCGCCCGACAATGCCACCGATGCGCGCGCCCACGCTTTTGGCCAGCTCCAGCGCCCGCACCAGGTTCACGCTCACACCGTGCACTTGATCTCCGCCGCCCACCGAGAACACCAGCACCGCGTCCTGGCCGTTGATCCGGCTGCCTTTCAGCCAGTTGGCAAACGAGCTGTCCCACCCGTCGTCGTTGATGCGCGCGGTCAACTCGGACACATTGTCCGTGGGCGCGTAGGCCTCCATGCCGACGATCTTCCGGAAATCATTCACTGCATGCGACGCGTTTCCAGCGCTGCCGCCGACGCCGAGGATGAACAGGCGGCCGCCCTTTTGGCGCACATCAACCAGCAGCTCCACCAGCCGTTCCACGGCCTGCCGATCGATACGCGCGGCGATGTCGCGCACCTCGTCAAAGTAGCGGCTGATAAACTCCACGCTTGCTTTGCCTACGCCCCGATGCCCATGGTCACGTATTCTATGCCGTCCATTTCGGCTCGCCGCCGCTCCAAGACACCAACGCAGTCGAGCACCAGCGGACGCCGCATGTCGCGTCGAATGCGGTCGAGATCGGCCTCGGCGAACTGGTCCCAATCGGCCATGATGAGCACGCCGTCCGCGCCGCGCAGCGCGTCGTCGCGGTCCGAAGCAAAGTCGACCGGAAGGTCGACCTCGGCGGCCCCAATGGCAGGATCCCACGCCCGAAGCGTTGCTCTGCTTGCTAACGAGGGCAGGAGCCGAAGCGCCGGCGAGTTCTTGGTGGACCGGGTGTTTTTCTTATACGTAAGGCCCCAGATTGCCAGCGTTGGCTTGGGTGCCCCCTGGGCGAATACCAGCTGCTCCACTTTCCGCTCCACCCACTCCAGCCGTCGAGCATTGAATGCGATGAGGGCCTCGAGATAGGTCGCGTCCCGATCGTGCGCCTCGCACAGATCACGCAGGGTGACCAAATCGCGCTCCAGGTTGCCGCCCGCGACGCCCAGGCTGGGCTTGAGATAGGCCGCCGGGCCGATACGGGCGTCCAGCTTCAGCGCCGGCGTCATCTCCGACCAATCGGCGCCAATCGACTCGCACAGGTTGGACAGCGTATTGGCATAGGTGACGGAGCCAATCAGGTACAGGTTGATGGCGGTTTTGGTCAGCTCCGCGCTCTCGTAGCGCATGGGGAGAATTGGGCAGCCGAAGCGTTTCAGGCCCTCCGCCCACGCGGCAGGCAGCTCCACGCGAGGGTCTGCGCAGCCTACGATAAACCGCTCCGGCTCGAGACAACGGCGCACTGCGTCTCCGAAGACGAGCGTCTCCACCAGGTAATAGAGCCGGAATGACAGGTCCGGCCTGCTGGACCGCAGTCGCTGACCGAGAGCGCGGGTGAAGCCCGGCTGCACCTGGCTCATGACCACCAAGATGACATCCTGGCGCAAATGTGGCGCCGCGGCATCGATGAGCCGCGGCACGGCCTCGACGCTGCTGACGTTGTGCGTGTCCGTGGGCACGTCCAACGACACGATGACCAGAGGGCACTGGCTCAAGCTGGACAGATCGGCCGAAAACGTGAGGTAATCGCGGCTGCGCCGCAGCAGCTCCTTAAGGCCCGGCTCGTGAATTGGCAAGTCGCCATGGGACAGCCTGGAAATGAGCTCCTCGTCAGGATGAACGGCTATCGTGGGCTGCCCAAAGGAGCTCCAACCGGCGCTGGAAATAATGCCTAGGTGCGACAGTCCCAGGAAGCCCGTGGGGCCGCTCGATGCCGTCATCGAGCTCCCGCGGACCGGAGCACTTGCGAAATCCAGCGATCGTTGTCGGCCGAGCTCGCTCCCTCTGAGACCAGGCGTTCGAAGTGATCAATCTCCCGCTGCCAGGTGACGTCGGGGCCTTCGACTGTCTGGCGCTGTTCGTGGGGAACGCCGCTTGGCCGCACCCGCTGCCGCTCGATCAATTCTGATGGGCCCCATTTGCAAAGCCCGTTCAGGTGCAGCGAGCCGTGCTCACCGTAGAGGTCGATGGCGAAGGTGTTCTTCCAACTGAGATAGGTCATCTCCAGCGATAGGCGCCCATCCGCCGAAAGCATCAGAGCGTGATCGGGCGCGGCGGCTTCATGCCCATGCTGAGCTACGGCCTCGAACTCCGTTCCCCGGCAATCGAGCAGGAATCCGGCAAGGTCGAGCAGGTGGCAGCCGAGATCTTCAATAACCCCCAAGCCGACATCCCTCCAGCTTCCGGCCACGTCCGCCACCGTCCCATTCCCATAGAAGAGGCGGCCGTGGTACACGGGACCAATCGCGGCGGCATCAAGACGTTGCTTCAACTCCGAGATCAGCGGCTCAAAACGATGGTTGTAAGCCGTGTACCAGATGACGTTCTGCTGGCCGGCAACTTCCTCGAGCCGGGTGGCCGAGTGGGCGTCCGGAAACAGCAGGGGCTTTTCTACGAGGACGTGCTTGCCGTGCTCCAGAAAGTACTCTAGGAGCTCGAGCTTGGACTCATTTGGGACCGCGAGGATGGCGGCGTCATATGTTTTGGCGTCGCAGTCCTGGGGCGAGGGGTAATCGGCGGCGGAGTTGAATGGGTCAACCGTGGCGACGCAGCGTGAGCCAAGCACTCGCCGCCGCTTCTGGCCGATGTTACCCAGCCCAACCAGCAGGTACCTCACGCAGGGGCTAAAACCTCGTACCTGGCCCGCCTCTCCAGCAGCTCGATCTTGTCCTCAACCTCTTGGGGGGTCACCGGCGTATTGCCCTGGCGCTCACAAGCGATCGCCGCTCCAATCGAGCCCAGAATGGACGCCACGACGATGTTGTCGGTCGTCACCAGCGCCAACGTCGCATGCGCGAGCAATGCATCGCCGGCGCCAATGGGATCGACAAGCCTGTCCACGAACGTATCAATTGTGAAGAACTCCCGCGGTTCGGGGCCGGGGCTGCGATAGCCGATAAGCCCACGCTCTCCGAGCTTGAGGATGAGATAGCGACAACAGGCCAGCTTGAACAGTTCGGATGCGAGCGGCCGAACAACCGAGTCCTGGTCGCCGAGTGCGAAACGCGCTTCGCGTTCGTTGGGCGTGAGCAAATCGAACTCGGTGAAGTCCAGGATGTTGCCCCAGCGGTTCGACACCTGGCTGTCGGCGACTTTCAACGCCTGCTTCGGGATTGCGGCCCGCAGCTTGGCTATGGTGCCGCGGTTAAAGATGCCATGTCGAAAATCGCTGAAAATCACCACGTCGGCAGGTTGGCCGGCTATCGCTTCGGCTAGGAAATCCTGCGCTTTATCGGAAACGGTGCGGTTATCGACGCGGTCGACCTGGAGCAGCTTGTACCCGTCGGCGATGAAGCGCTCCTTGTGGGTAGTGGGTCGCGTATGGTCGACGAAGGCTCGACATTCGACGTTGGCTGTTTTGAGGTCATCCAGCACAAAGTCCTTTAACTGGTCCTCCCCCAAGACGGTGGAAAACGTGACCTGAGCCCCAGCGGCCTCCATATGTTTGGCGACGACCGCGGCGCCACCCGAGAATACGTCAGTAGAGTCG
>DAIUFO010000357.1:0-4305 GCA_036844545.1 Chloroflexota bacterium | reverse complement strand
CTGGCCAGCTCCCACGGATGCAGCCACACCTCGATGCGCTGGTGTACGTAGCCGAACAGCTTGTACGTGACCAGGACGTTGGCGGCCAGCAGCAGCAGGCCGGCGCCGACGAACGTCTTGCGCCCGGTGGCCACGTACATCATCGACAGCGCGATGCCCAGCATCAGCACTGTGGCGCCCAGGTCCTTCTGCCACAGCAGCAGCAGCAGGGAGAGGCCCCACAGCAGCAGCAACGGCACGAGGTAGGGCCACGGACTGAGCTTGAGGGTGCCCCAACGGTAGTCGGCTCGGGCCAGGATGTCGCGCCGCTCCTCCAGGTAGGCCGCCATGAAGATCACCAGCAGCAGCTTCATCAGCTCCGATGGTTGGAACTGGAACGGGCCGAAGCCCAGCCACAGCCTGGCGCCGTTGATCTCGCGGCCGAAGATCGCGGTCACAATCAGCAGGGCGACGCCCAGCGCCGCGGCGGTGTACTTGTAGCGCTGCAAGATGCCAATGTCGCGCAGGCCGAAGACTGTCATCAGCATAAGCGCCAGGCCCAGCGCCAGCCAGCCGAGCTGGGCGCGCTCCTGCGCCGGCTCCAGGTAGTTCAGGACCAGCAGGCCAATGCCCGCCAGCGCCGCCACCAGCGGCAGCAGCGATTCGTCGCCGCGGAAGCGGAACGCGACCAGCGCGACGTGAACGAGCAGCAACAGGGCGGCGAAGGAAATCGGCGCGCGCACCCAGTCCGCGGTGGGTTTGCCGGCTTGAGCAAAGGCCTCACCCATCCAGCCCACCGCGAAGGCCAGCCACACCAGCAGCAGCAGCCACAGTTCGCGGGAGCGGAGCGCCACCACCGTAGCGATTGTAGAATCTGCGCGTGACCGCTAAACCGCCCGG
Organism: Chloroflexota bacterium; assembly: GCA_036844545.1. GTDB lineage: Bacteria > Chloroflexota > JAJPGV01 > JAJPGV01 > JAJPGV01 > DATGVV01. Next base: position 3,426 of record DAIUFO010000357.1, on the reverse strand, counting down.
AAGCGCCTAACTTGGCCGTCACCAGGTCGCCACTGCCCTCTGGTGAGTCCGCGGAGGGCTCGCTGCGCCCGGCTCCCGAATCGCTGCTTGGCGTCGACGTTGGGACTGCCTTCACCAAGGCGGCGCTGTTCGAGCCAGTCGATGGACAGTACCGGCTGATCGCCCGCGGGCAGGCAAGAACGACTGCTCAGACGCACATTTACGAGGGCTTGGAGAAGGCCTGCGCCGATATCGAGACGTTGACCGGCCGCCGGCTGTTCGCCGCCGGGGAACCGCTGGCGGGCGAGGTCGCGGGCGGACGTGGCGTCGAGGTCCTGGCAGTGTCATTGAGCTGCTGTCCGCCGCCGCGCGTGCTGGCCACCAACCCCGAAGCGGCCACCGCCGCCCGCTCCGACCGCTGCCTGGTCCACCTACTCGAGGCTGGATCGCTGCGCGACCGCGTACAGCAGGCTGCCAGCGAGCGATGGGATGCCGTTGCCGGCTCGGAGGCCGAGCTGGAATCGGCCAGGCTGTACCTGGGCCTCCCAGCCGGCGCCGGACCAGCCGGCATTGTCGGGGATGGCGACGCCATCCGGCTCCAGCTGAGCGATCTGGCCATCAAACTGGCGCACGAGCAGGTGCTCGGCCTGGCCGATCTGGCTGCCGCCGCTACAGAGCCCCTGAACACGGCGCCGGCCGCCCTGCTGGAGCTGACGCGGCTGGTGGCTTCGCGCTTTGGCCTGCGGCTCGCCATCGTCGATTGCGGCGCCAGCCAAACGACGGTGGCCTACGCTACTCTGGACCAGGGCGGGGCGCGCCTCACCTTGTACGAGCGCCCGCTGCTGGACGTGCCCGCCACCGTCGACGAGATGCGCAGCATGCACCAGGCCCTGCAAGGGGCCCTAGGGAGCTGCGTGGCCGAGGGCTTCACCGCCGATCTGGTGGTGGGCGCGGGAGCGCTGGCTCGCTTCGGTCGCTGGAGCGAGCCTGCCCTGACGCTGCTCAATGGCATCCAGCCGGCGGGCGTGGTCCAGTTTGCCCTCGACAGCGGCGGCGTTGTTGGTCAGATCGCCACGCTGGCCAAGGCGCTGCCGGACATTGCCTGCCGCATCTTCGAGCAGGATGGCCTGGTGGGCCTGGGCGCGGCGGTGTGCCCCCGCGGGACGGTCAAGGCCGGCGCTAAGGCGGTGGAAGTTCGCTGGCGTGTAGAAGAGGAGCCCGAGGAGCACCGCGACGTCAACTTCGGCGAGCTGGTGCGCATCGCGCTGCCGCCCGGCCACAAGGCCAGCTTGGCCCTGTACCCGGTCAAGCAGATGGACGTCGGGCTGAGCCGGCCCGGCGTCGCCGCCACGGCGCACATCGACGGCGGCCGAGTGGGCCTGATGGTCGATGCGCGCGAGGCTAGCGCCAAAAGTGAGCGTCAGCCGTGGGAAGAGAACCTGGCGTGAAGCCGCGGCTGCAGCTCCCGGCTAAGCGCGTGTGGCGCTGCGAGCTGCGCTACCAAGGCTTGGTGGTCGTCGCTCCGGGCGACACGGTGCAGCCCGACTCTGTCGTGGCTGAGGGCCAGACACTCCCGCCGCCGATAGTCGTGGAGCTCGGACCGGCCCAGGCTCTCGTCGCCGCTGGCCAGGAAGTCCAGGCCGGCGACGTGGTTGGCCGGCGTAAGAAGCTTCTAGGCAGCGGTGAGGAGGTCCGAGCGCCGGTGGCCGGCAAGGTGCTCCTGGTCACCGAGAGCGAGCTGCTGCTCGAGCCGCCTCCGCTGGCCATCGCGCTCGAAGCGCAGCTGCCTGGCGTGGTCGCCGCGGTCCGCACCGGCTGGGGGGTTGACGTCGAGGGCTGCTTCGGGCTGCTTCGCGGCTGGGCAAGCTCGGGCGCCAGCTGCCATGGCCTGCTGGGCGAGAGCATTGCCGTCGTGCCGGAACCGCTCACGACCGGCCGCTTACAAGCGCTGGCCAGCCAAGGGGTGCGCGCCGTGCTTGGCTCCAGCTGGGCTGAGGATGAGAGCCCCTCGTCCGACGTTGTGCCCGATGGGCCTGCCACCTTCCTCACTGAGCCGCTGCCCGGCCGGCCCATGGCGGCGCCCATCGCCGAGACGTTGCATCGGCACCTCGGCCAACCCGTGGCGCTGTCGCTTGGTCCACAACCGCTGCTTGGCTTCGCCAGCAACTCGGCGGATGAAAGCCAGTGCTTTGGTCCCGGCGCCTGGGTGCGCACCGCCGACGGCCGGACGGGACGATTGGTGAGCACCGGCCAGTCTCCCCGCTTCTTCGCCTCCGGCCTGCGAGGCGTACCTGCCGACGTGGACCTGGGCGACAGGACCGAGACCCTGCCGCTCGACAGCCTGGACTGGATTGCCTGACAGAAGTTCCTCTCCCACCGCAGTGGGAGAGGTTAGGTGAGGGCACCCACACTTAAGAGTTTTCGGGACCTTCCGGCATTTACGCTGATCGTCCTCGCCGGCTTCTTCTTCCGCATCTACCGCTTGGCCAGCGTGCCCAATGGCCTCACCTGGGACGAAGGAGCCGAGGGTCTGGATGCCGCGCAGGTGCTCCAGGGCCACTTCGCGGTCTTTTTCCCGAACAATTCCGGCCACGAGCCGGCGCTGGCCTATGCTCATGCCGCCGCGCTGAAGCTGTTCGGTTGGAGTGCTTTCTCGATGCGCTTGCCGAACGCGTTTTTCACGACGCTCGCCGTGGCCGCGACGTTCCTTGTGGCGCGCCGGCTGTTCGGCTGGCGCGCGGCCTGGCTGGCTAGCTTCCTGGAAGCCGTGGCCTTTTGGCAAATCGCCATCAACCGCATGGCGACCCGGCCGGCGATGCTGGTGGTCTTCGGAGTGCTGGTCGTGTACTGGCTGACGAACTGGCTGGAAAGCCGGCGCTCGTGGCAGTCGGCAGCGTTATGCGGCATCTGCACGGGCCTGTCGCTGTACGTTTATACGCCGGCGCGATTCTTGATACTGCTCGTGACCCTCGTCTGGCTGGCCGCTTTGGTCGCCTCGAGCAAGCGGGTGCGGTTACTTCAGCAGGGTGCGCTGGCAGCCTGCATTGGCGGCGCCGTCTCTGCCCCGCTGGGCTGGTATTTCTTGCAGCACCCAGCCGATTTCTCGGCGCGGACTTCCCAGATATCCATCTTCAATCCGGCCGTAGGCCCGGCGTGGCTGAACGCGCTGGGCGCGCTCAAGGTGGCGGTGCTGATGTTCGCCGTCGATGGCGAGCCCGGCTGGGACCGCGATATCGCCCACCTGCCGATGTTCAATCCGGTCCTGGCGCTGCTGTTCTGCGCCGGCATCGTTCTGGCGGTGCGGCGCTGGCGGAAGCCAGCCTACGTGCTGGCCCTGATCTGGCTGCTGGTCATGATGGCGCCCATGGTACTGACCTCCCCGGGCTGGCCCGACTTCGGCCGGGCCATTGCCATCGCGCCGGCGGTGTTCCTGTTCCCGGCCATCGC
>DAIUFO010000356.1:0-4341 GCA_036844545.1 Chloroflexota bacterium | reverse complement strand
ACGGTTATTTGTCCCTCTCCCATCGCAATGGGAGAGGCTAGGTGAGGGCTCCTCGCGCGCTGCCCAAAGCTCCGTGCAGCCGAGGTTCTGGGTGCCCTCACCCTGCCCTCTCCCGCCGCGGCGGGAGAGGGTTTCACGCAGCCGCCGACTTGCAACTAACCCGTCACAAACTTCTGCCAGGGACCACTAAGTCACGCTTAAACCGGTCTTGAGTTGCGTGCCGCGGGACTGTGCGAGACAATCGCAGGTGAAAGAGGCAATGAGGATGGCAGCTATGCCGGCGGGGACGAGCATGAAACGCGCAGGGCTGCGAGCCTCGCCCCTCTCGCCGTTGGTAAGCCGGCCGCGGTTGATCCAAGAGCTCAAGCGCGTACTGGACCTACGCGCCTTCTTCATTACCGCCGAAGCCGGATACGGCAAAACCACGATATTGCTCCAGGCCCTGTCGCAGCTGGATGCTATTGGCGTGCTCGTGCCTCTTAGAGAAGCGCACAGGGATGATGCCGCCTTTCTATGCGCCAGCGTCATAGAGGGTTTGCGTGGATTGCGCGCCGGCTTCGGCGCCTACACCATGGCCGCCATGCGCGCCGGCTTGGATGCCTCCAAGCTGGCGCACGCGCTGGCAGCGGACCTGGCGGCTCTGCAGGAACCGCTGGTGGTCGCGTTCGACGATGCGCAGTACCTGATCGACGACCGGCCGCGGCCTTCGACCGAAAATGAAGGTGGCGAGGACTGGACTCAGCAGCCAGCGATGGCCGGGATGACGCTCATCGCCGAGCTGCTCCGCAACGAGGGGCCGAGCGATGTCCACTTCCTTGTGGCAAGCCGGCGGCTCCTGCCTTTGCGGTATTCGCGCATGGCGCTGCAGGGCTTATCGACGGGTCTGGGCAGCAAAGACCTCGCCTTCACGACGGACGAAGTGCGCACCTATCTCGAGCGTGTGGCCGGCCGGCCGATTTCCCTCACCGAGGCCCGGGATCTGGAAGCAACGACCGAAGGCTGGCCCGCGGGTCTGGCCCTATCGCAGATAGACGTGCCCCATCGGAGGGAGCCAAAACCCCTTCGGCGCCACCGGCAGGCGCTGGATTACCTCGAACAAGAGGTCATGCCGTCCCTCCCGGACCGCCTGCGCGACTTCGTCGTCGGCGCCGCCAGCCTGACGGATTTGGCCCCGGACTTGTGCGACTACGCGTTGGACCGGACGGATTCGTTCGAATGCTTACAGGAGCTGGAGCGGCGCAACCTCTTTATTCAGCGCTTACCAGGCAAGGATCGCCTCTTCCGCCTGCACGCCATCTTTCGGGAGCTGCTGCGGGAGCGGTACTTAGAACCCGTCCGGCAGCGGGCCGTGCAGCTGAAGGCTGCGCAGTTTTGGACGGTCAATCAGCGCTGGTTGGAGGTTGTGACCTACCTCCGGGACGCGGGCGCCTGGGACGATCTGCAGACGCTGCTGCTCAACCACGGACGTTCCCTTGTTGACCAGGGCTACGCCTCCACGGTCCGGCAGGTGCTCGATGCGCTTGCTGGCCACCTGACAATCCCGGACAGTCTCCGGCTCCTTCACGCCGAGGCGCTCATTAGGGCGTCAGACGTTGCCTCCGCGACCATGCTCATGGATGACATTGCGAGCGACGATCCGATCGTCCAATCGGGCCTGTCGGTGCTTCGCGCTCGTGCAGCTCGGGTGGCGGGGAAAAACGAGACCACTGTCCAGATCGCGGAAGAAGAGCTGCGCAACGCCAGGTGCACGAGCGACCAGGAGGCGTTCCTCCATCGCTATGCCGGACTCGGGCAGCTGTTCCTCGGCCACTTCGAGTCGGCGGAAGCACACCACCTAAAGGCACTCGAGCGCTTCGAGGCCAGCGGGAACCTCGCTGAGGCTTCTTACACACGATGCGATCTCGGGCTGACGCACTTTTTCCGGGGTGTCGACTATGTGAAGGCTGAGCGCTACTACAGGCAGGCCCTGAAAGTGGTGCGGCGGCTGCATCGAGTCGACACGCTGGCCATGGTCTTGAACAATCTCGCCTCCCTTTTGATCGAGACGGCTCGGTCGCGCGACGCACTCGAACTCCTCGAGGAGGCTCGAAATGTCGTCGAGGAGACGGGCGACCTATTCTGGCGGGCGGACGTGGCCCACAGCCTCGGCGAGGCGTATCGCAGCCTGGGTGAGGGAGAGGCCGCACTCAGGGCCTTTGAGCAGAGCAGCGAATTCGCCTGGGAGGCGAACTCGGAGTACAGAGCGCAGTCGGCTTGTTTGTGGCGCTCAATCGTGTTGGCCGAATGCGGTCGAGACTCAGAAATCGATGCCCTGGTTGGCATGGTGAGCCCGAATCTCATGTCCCAACTTCGTCCCCTCGAAGTCCTCGTTGCCGTGAGGCGTGCCTGGTTAAGGCGCGACATGGAGGCATCCATCAAGCTCGCTCGGAAGCTCATACTGGTAAGCCAGGACGCGAAGAAGGAGCGCTACGTACGCTTCGGCCGTCTCTTCTGGCCGCCGCGATCGCTAAGCTGGAGGGACCCAATCTCGAGTTCGTTGCCGCCCTTCAAGGGCTGGCCGGAAATGCGGTTCAAGCCCAGGATGCATTCATTACCTGGCCGGATGTGGGAGAGGTGGTCCTGGCCAACATCGGCGCGCAGGCAGCCAGCCTGGAGCACTATCGGTCATGGCGAGCCGTGCTGGACCGTCTCAGCGCAGACAAACGGTTTCGTCCAACCATCGCCACGGCTGCTCGCCGGCCCACTCAGATTGAGGTCTTCGCCTTGCAGCCAACCATGGTGGTGCGGCTTGATGGCCAGTCGCCGGCCAGCTGGCGTTTGCAGGCCGCGCTCGAGGCGCTGCTGTACCTCGTACACCATAAGACCGGGGGGCAGGAGATGGCCTCGGCGCTGATCGAAGCCCCGCACGTCGGCGATAGTGATGACACTTCTTTGGAACGAAGCGAGATCACCAAGAAGTTCCACCAGATCCTGGCAACCCTGAAGCACAAGCTTGGTCGGGACGCGATTCAAGTCGTGGGTCCCAGCTGGCCGCGCTGCTATACGCTCAATCCGGATATCAAAGTCGTCTACGACGTCGAGCAGTTCACTTCGCTGGCCACCGCCGTCCTAAGTGACGCTCCACGGCCGGAGCAGCTGGAGACGATCAAGGTCGCCAAGGCCTTCCATGGCGCCTCATTTGCGCCCATGCGCTCCCGAATGCACGACTGGGTGGGACCGATTTACCGCGACGTCGAACGCCTTTGGCAGAGACTCCTTGCTCGCGAGCGTCAGATTACGCTCGACCTCGGACTCCCAACCCGCCTGATTGACGCCGAGCTGAAGACTTCAATGGTGGAGTCGGGTATCGGGCTCAGAAGCGCGTAGCCATGCTCCGCCATAGCCGGCGGGCAGCCTCTCCTCCTATACTCGCCATCAGGGCATGAAGCACCTCGAGTACGACGAAACCAAGCGCTCGATCTGCGCCTTCGACTGTCCCGACGCCTGCGGCCTCATCGGCTACGTCAAGGAAGGCCAGCTGGTCGGCGTGGGCGGCGACCCCGACCACCCGGTGACCCGCGGCCACATCTGCGCCAAAGTCGCCTTCGACCACCGGCGCGTGCATGGCCCCAATCGCCTGACCGAGCCGCTGAGGCGCACCGGCCCCAAGGGCAGTGGCCAGTTCACGCCCATCGGTTGGGACGAGGCCATCGCGACCATCGCCGAAAACTTCCGTCGGGTGAAGGCACGGTACGGCGCCGAGGCCATCCTGCCCTACAGCTATGCCGGCACCATGGGCATCGTCAACTACAACATCGGCCATCGCTTCTTCTACAAGCTGGGCGCGTCGCAGCTGCGACGCAGCATTTGCTCCGCCGCGGGCAACGCCGGCTACATGTACAGCAACGGCCCCAACCGCGGCATCGACCCCGAGGAGACCGTCGACTCCAAGTACGTGATCGCCTGGGGCGCCAACCTGGTGAGCGCCAACGTGCACCAGATGGCGCTGGTGCAGGACGCGCGGCGCAAAGGCGCCAAGTTCGTGGTCATCGACGTGCATCGCAACAAGACCGGCGACGCCGCGGATTGGTTCATCCCCATCAACCCCGGTACTGACGGGGCCCTGGCCCTGGGGCTGATGCACGTCATCGTCGCCGAAGACCTGCACGACAAGGATTGGATCGAGAGCCACACCAGCGGCTTCGAGCAGCTCCAGGAGCGGCTGCCGCAGTTCCCGCCAGAGCGCGTGGCCGGCATCACCGGCGTCCCCGTGCAGGACATTCGCCAGCTGGCCCGCGAGTTCGCCACAGCTGCGACGCAGCATTTGCTCCGCCGCGGGCAACGCCGGCTACATGTACAGCA
>DAIUFO010000355.1:0-4352 GCA_036844545.1 Chloroflexota bacterium | reverse complement strand
AGCGGAGCCGCGCGCCAGCGCGGATCGCGCCAGCGTCACCAACTTTGCGTCCTCCGTGGACGTGGCCACGCGGGTTGGGCTCAAGAAGCTGGGCCTCAGCGTCGACGACGTGACCCTGCTCACGATGGGCACGCACACGGTGGGCACCGCGGCGCTGTTGAGCGGCAACATCCAGGCGCGCATGGATAACATGCCCGGCGCCGTCGAGCTGGAGGCCAAGGGCTACCACGGCTTGGTCGACCTGGCTGCCGAAAAGTTGCCCGCGGCGAATACCAGCATCAACGTGCAGCGCGCCTGGTTGACCACGCATCGCGACGTGGCCCAGAAATTCATCGATTCCATGATTGAGGCCACCGCCCGGGTGAAGAAGGACAAGGCCGGCACTATCGCCGTGATGAAGAAGGAGTTCAAGTCGGAAGATACCGACGCCATGACCAAAACATACGACTTCTTCGCCACTGAGGTGTTCGCGTCGCAGCCCTTCCCCAAGCCGGAGCAGTTCGCGGACATCAAACAGTACCTGAGCGACAAACAACCCAAGATCAAGGACGTGGACCTCGGCAAACTGCTGGATCCGTCCTTCGTTCAGAGCGCCGTCGACCGCGGCGTGGACAAGCAGTAGCCATGGACTACGACCTGCTCGTTCGCGACGGCCTGGTCGTCGATGGCTCCGGTCTGCCCGGCTTCCGGGCCGACGTTGGCGTTCGCCACGGCCGCATCGCCGACATCGGCCGGCTGCGCGGCAGCGCCTCACGCACCATCGACGCCGATGGCCTGGTGGCAGCACCGGGCTTCATCGACCATCACACGCACCTCGACGCCCAGCTGCTGTGGGACCCGTACGGCACGTCCGGGCCGGAGCATGGCGTGACCAGCGTCATCACCGGCAATTGCGGCCTTACGTTGGCGCCGGTTGCCCCGGGCGGGGAGGACAGCCTGGTCAAGAGCTTCGTGCGCGTGGAGGCCATGCCGCGCAAAGCGCTGGAGGCGGGCGTGCCGTGGGGCTGGCACTCGTTCGGCGAGTACCTCGATGTGCTCGAAGGCCGCGTGGGCGTCAACGTTGGCGTGCAGGTGGGGCACATTGCCGTGCGGCACCAGGTCATGGGCGAGGAGGCGACGGAACGCGCCGCCACGCCAACCGAGATCGACCACATGCGGGCGTTGGTGCGCGACGCGATGGAGGCGGGCGCGGTGGGCTTCTCCACCAACCGCAACCCGCGGCACATGCGCGAGGACGGCAAGCCGGTGGCCAGCCGCCTGGCGGACGACGCCGAGCTGTTCGCCCTGTGCGACGTGCTGGGCGAGATGAACAGCGGCGTGATCCAGACCATCCTGGGCCTCAGCAGCGTGGAGCACCTGGCCTGGTACGACCAGCTGGCCCGAAGGACGTGCCGGCCGGTCACCTGGCAGAGCCTGCAGCACCGCTGGATCGCGCCCGACCTGTGGCGCGAGCAGCTGGCCGGCATCGCGCCGACGTTTGCCGACGGCTACCGGACTTACGGCCTGGCCATGACTATGCCGCTGATGCGCCGCTTCAGCCTCAAGGCCGCCCAGGCATTCGACGAGTTCCCCACGTTCAAGAACCTGATGTTCCTGCCCGAGGGCCCGCGCAAGGCCGCGTTCGCGGCTTCAGCTACGAGAGCCAAGCTCCGCGAGGAGCTGACCGACCCAAGGCCGACGAACTTCCACAAGCGCTGGGACCTGGTGACTATCTACAAGACGCGCGACCAACGGTTCGAGGGCAAAACGGTCGAGGACATGGCTGCCATCCGCGGCCAGGACCCTCTCGATGCCTTCTTGGACCTGTCGCTGGAGGAGGACCTGGAGACGACCTTCGAGAGCGCCAACACCGGCGGCGACCCGGAGGCCATGGGCGAGATCCTGCGCAGCCCGCACGTGCTGGTCGGCATCTCCGACGCCGGGGCGCACGTGCAGTTCGGCGCCACCTTCGGCTACAGCACCACCTTGCTAGGCTTGTGGGTGCGCGAACGGCAGATCATGCCGCTGGAGCAAGCCATCCACAAGCTCACCTTCCAGGTGGCGTCGGTGTACGAGCTGCAGGGCCGCGGCCTCGTCCGGCCCGGCTACGCCGCGGACCTGACGCTGTTCGACGCGGACAAGGTTCGGCCGTGCGAGCCGGAATGGGTGCAGGACTATCCCGCCAACACCCGGCGGCTGATCCAGCGCTCCGAGGGGCTGCACTACACAATCGTGAACGGGCAGGTGATCTACGAAGATAGGCGGCTGTCAGGCGACCTACCGGGGCAGGTGCTGAAGGGCACCGCGGCGAGGGCGCGGGCGACCGCCTGAGTCCTACGCGGACGGCGGGTGGCCGGTGGTGAGCGGAGGCGGCTGGCGCCGTGCCCCCGACCAGCGACACGTCGAGGCCATGTTCGACGGCCTGGTCGACCGCTACGACCTGCTGAACCGGCTTATCTCGCTTGGCCTCGACCGAGCCTGGCGGAGGGCCGCCATCCGCGCCATTCAGCCCCAGCCGAGAGATCGGGTGCTGGACCTCGGCTGCGGCACGGGGGACATGCTGGCGCTATTGGCCCTGCTGGCTGGCCGGGCGCGGCCGGTCGGCATGGACGTCAGCAGCCAGATGTTGGCGAGGGCGCAGGCTAGGCTGGGGTCGCGGGCGGGCCTGGTGCGGGGAAGCGCCTTCCGGCTGCCTTTCGCCAGCGGCTCGTTCCAGGGGGCGGTGAGCGCTTTCGTGCTGCGCAACCTGCGAGACCTGGAAGGGGCAATGGCGGAGCTGGCGCGGGTGGTCGCGCCTGGCGGGCGAATCGCGCTGCTGGACGCGACTGAGCCGCGGAGGCTGCTGCGGCCGGCTTTCGACCTCTACTTCCGCCTCGCCGCCCCGGCTCTGGGCGCGCTCATCGGCAAACGCAACGCCTACGCGTACTTGGCGGCGTCGCTGGCGCAGATCCCGCCGCCCGCCGAAGTGTGTCGCCTGCTCACTACAGCCGGCTTCACCGACTGCACCGCGCACCCCCTCACCTTCGGGGTGGTGACCCTGTTTACGGCGTCTTTGGCACAATCAGCCCCAACGACGCCGTGAAGCCGTGGAGGAAGATGTCCTTGCCGACGGGGCCGATCTCGCCGTTGCAGAAGAAGCCGGCGACGGGGACGTCGCCGAGCTGTTGGGCGAGGCTGCGGGCGTCGTGATCGGGGAAGCCGAACAGGCCCTCGCCGCGGCCATTGCAGGAGCACAGGACGGCGCCGACGGGGCGCGTGTCACCTAGGGTCTCGCGGGCCTCGGTCAGCAGCTGACGCAGGTCTTCGTCGGCGGCGGCGGCGTCGCGAATCTGGAACTGGATGGTCTGGCCCACGCGCGGATGAGCGCCCACGGCGATGGCGCCACTGCTTTGGTCGGCGCCCATAAGGCCTCGGATGAGGAAATCGCCCCGGCCGAAGCTCTCTTTGTACTCGTCCATGGCCAGGCCGACGAGCAGGTTGCGCGCAGCGCGCTGCTGCTTGTCTGCCGGCAGTGAGTGCAGTGTTTCGACCAGTACTTCGTAGGCTGGCCGATGGGAGATGGTCTCGATGATGGAGCCATTGGCGGCGGTGATGATCCAGGGCTCGCCAATGGGGTCACAGCCCTGCGAGACCACGGTTTTGAGGGTGTAGGCGCCGCCCAGGGCTACGACCACGGCGCCTTCGCCATGCACCTCACCGTTCAGGAACACAAACGTCTGATGAGGGTGGGCCGCCGCCGAGGCCAGCCCGCCGATCACGGGAATGCCGGGGTAGGCCGCGCTGAACCCGTCCAGCAGGGTCTCGACGTCGAGGTGGAAGGGATCGGCAAACATCAGCCAGGCGTTGACCTCGTCCGGCGCGACTCCTGTGTGCTGATGCCAGGCGGCCGCGCCGTCGAACGCCGCTACCTGCTGCTGGGTGATGTAGGAGGCCTTCAGGTTCGCGCCGGGCAGACGCAGGGTCATCAGCGAGACTGCCGGCTCGCCCTCGATCTCGCGTTCCGGGCCGATGATGCCTTGGCCGCTGCAGCCCGCCAGGACCGCTGCGCCGGTGGCGCTTTGGACGCGCCGGACCATGGCGCCAAGGTGATCGGCATAATCGCCGCTGGCAAAGAACAGCGTTAGGTCCGCCGTCGCCGCCGGCTCGATGCCTGCCTCCTCAATGGCGCGTTCGAGCGCCTCCTGCCAATCCGCGCTCTTCGTAATCGCTGCCGCCGTCATTAGGATCCTCCCAGCGACCAGCATACGCCGAGAGTAAGATTCCTACCAAGTGGCCAGCGAAGAGATCAGCAAGGCAGACTACGAGGCTATGGCCGAGTATCCGGCGCTTCTTACGGTTCAGCGAAGACGCCGCTCGGGAAACCGGAATCACGC
>DAIUFO010000354.1:0-4359 GCA_036844545.1 Chloroflexota bacterium | reverse complement strand
CCAGGCGGCGGCCGACGCCGGCTTCAAAGCTGTCGAGATCCTGTTCCCGCACGAGCTGGACCTCGAGCGGCTGGAGCGCACGCTGAGCGCCGCCGGATTGGACCTGGTGCTGTTCGATGTCCCGCCGGGGGCCAAAGGCGAGCGCGGCATGCTGTGCCTCCCCGGTCGAGAGGAGGACTGCCTGGCAACCGTACGCGTGGCGATCGAGATGGCCAAGCGCTTCGGCACGCGGCGCAGCAACCTGCTGGCCGGCATGCTGCCGCGGGAACTGCCTCGCCGGCGAGCGCTCGAAACGGCCGCGGCTACACTGCGGCGGGCCGGCGATCTGGCAGCGGACGCCGGCGTAAAGCTGTTGATCGAGAACATCAGCCCGGCGGTGGCCGAAGGCTACTTCGCCGGCACAGCGGAGCAGTCCGCGGAGCTGCTGGCCGCGGCGGCCCACCCCGCCGCCGGCATGCAGCTGGACCAGTACCACGTCAGCGTGCTCGACGGCGACCCACTGGCGGCCGTGGATCGTTACGCGTCCTCCCTTGGCCACGTCCAGATCGCCGACGTGCCTGGCCGCCACCAGCCGGGAACCGGCCATGCGCCGATAGCGGCGTTCCTCGACAAGCTCGACCAAGCCGGCTACGACGGCTATGTTGGCCTGGAGTACGTGCCCCAAGGCAGCATGGAAGAGGCGCTGGCCTGGCTGCCCCGTCAGCAACGTTAGACTGGCCGGTATGGACGCGATTGGACCCGACGACGCCTTGATCGTCGTGGACGTCCAGAACGACTTCTGCGCCGGCGGCGCCCTGGCCGTGCCCGGCGCGGAGCGCATCTTGGACAACGTCAACCGCCTTCTGCCGCGCTTCCGCCACGTCCTGGCGACCAAGGACTGGCATCCCGCCAACCATTCGTCGTTCCAAGCCCAAGGTGGGCCGTGGCCGCCGCACTGCGTGCAGGACACCGCCGGCGCTGATTTCCATGCCGCGCTCAACACGAAGCTGATCCAGGCGGTCATCCACAAGGGCAAGGACCTCGATGCGCCGGGCTACTCCGGCTTCGAGGCCACCGAGCTGGCCGGCGAGCTGCGCCGCCGTGGCGTCAAGCGTGTGTTCACCTGCGGGCTCGCCACCGACTATTGCGTGCGCGCCACCACCCTCGCCGCCCTTGAGGAGGGCTTCCAAGCCTTAGCCGTCACCGACGCCATGTCCGCGGTGGAAGTCAACCCCGGCGATGGCCAGCGCGCTCTGCAGGACATGCAATCCGCCGGCGCCGACCTGGCCACGACGGACTAGATGCTCGCCCCCGCAACCTCCAGCTACTAATATCCAGCCCCGACTACCATTCATCACATGCCCGTTTTCGATGCCGATGCCCACGTCGAGGAATGCCCGGAGACCTTCGGCGACAAGTACCTGGACCCCGCCTTTCGCGCTCGCCGGCCGCAAATTGTTGGGAACAACGGCCAGCCGCACTGGCTGATCGACTACAACGTCTTCCCGCGCTTCACCGGCCCCGGCGCGCAGAGCCTAGGCACGCCCACCACCCTGGACGGCGAGCCGAGCATCTACACCAAGATGAAGCCCGAGTCCGTCGACATCCTGGAGCTGCGAGACGCCGCCGGCCGGGTCAAGCACATGCAGTCCGAGGACATCGACCTGCAGGTGCTGTACCCGACGCTGTTCCTGGCCTACAACCTCACGCCCGACCCGGCCTTCGCGGCGGCGCTGTGCTCGTCCTACAACCGTTGGATGGCAGACGTCACCAGCTCCGAACGCGAGCGGCTCAAGTGGGTGGCCGTGGCCAACCTGAGCGACGTTGGCCTGGCCGTGCAGGAGCTGCGCCGGGCCAAGGAGCTGGGCGCCCTGGGAGTCATGATCGGTGGCACGGCCGGCGACAAGCTGTTGAGCCACCCCTCGCTGCTGCCCTTCTTCGAGGAGGCCGAAGCCCAGCAGCTGCCCATCGCCGTCCACGTGGCCTGGTCCAGCCCGTCCTTCAACGGCTTGTTCCACGACCTGTACTCGTCCACCTTGCTGCCATTCGTGATGCCGATCATGATCGGCTTCGTGACCATCGTAGGCACCGGCATCCTGGACCGTTTCCCCGGCCTGCGTGTCGGCTTCTTCGAAGCCGGCTGCCAGTGGATCCACTTCGTGACCGACCGCATGGACCACCGCTGGGAGTTTGTCCACAAGGTTCGCGAGCTGGGCGTGCCGGCGACGCCGCCGGGCGCGAAAGAGCGCTCCCTGGAGTACGTGCGGCGGGGCAGCGTGTTCCTCTCGATTGAAGTCGAGGACAAGCTCTTGCCGCAGGCCATCGAGCTGATGGGCGCCAAGCAGCTGCTGTTCGGCTCGGATATGCCGCATAACGACCGCGAACGCTGGAGCGCCCGCACGCTGCGCGAGCGGACCGACATCACCGCCGCCGATAAGGAAGGCATCCTGTACGACAGCGCCCGCGCCTTCTACAGGATCTAGGGTGCCAGCATGTTCGACCGCCAGCAGCTGATTGCCGACTACGATGCCCAGCGCGATCGCGTGGTCGAACTGGTGAGGTCATTGAGGCCCGAGGACCTGGATAAGCCAACGGTCTGCGAGCCTTGGACCGTTAAGGACCTGGTGGCGCACATGACCAATTCGGCCAGCACCGTCCAGGTGCTCATGGACCGCCATATCGCCAAGGCGCCGAACCCGGGCCTGGCCGCCCTCAACGAGCGCAACGCCCAGGGCGTGGCCTCACGCGAGGGCCGCCCGATGCACGAGCTGCTGGACGAGCTGCCTGGCTGGCACGACAAGAACGTGGCCTATCTGCGGAGCCTCTCGGACGAGCAGCTGGCAACCGAGAACGTCCTGGTCAGCGGCGAGTCGATCCCCTCTGGTCAGCGGTTCATCAACGCCGGCTTGCACTATGCCGAGCACGCTGAGCAGATCCGAAAGGCTACCGGCCGCGAGTAAAGCCCGTGAGTGTCGTCGCGCTGTTGATCCTAAGCGGCTTGGTGCTGATGGGCATCGGCTTCTCGCGCGGGAATCCAATCGCGCTGGTCATCGGCGGCGTGCTGCTGGCCGACGCGATGGCGCTGTACATCATCTTCGGTCCGGCCGCGCAGGCGGCCCGGACCATCTTCACGCCTCGGTAACTCCAAAATCCCCTTGGGCGCGGATTCCTCGCCGTGCTCGGACTGACAAACTCCCCTAAACGCGCCGGCAGAGAGCCCCAATGAGCTTGGTGGCACGCTCGCGGTCGCCTTCGATCTTGAGCAGACCGCGCTGCTCGAGCTGGGACAGATCCTCGCGGCAGGTGGTCAGCAGCAGGAAGTGGCTGGCGTCGGTCTTGATAGTCGCGTCGGGGGCTGGCTCCAGCGGTCCGTGGTCCATCTTGCCGTTGAACACGCGGGTGGTCCAGGCCAGGCTGCCCAGCAGCTCGAAACGATACAGGCCGTCCAGCTCGGCATCCGTTTCGAAGGATCGTTTGCCGAGCTGGAGCTGCAGGTGGACCAGGAACGGCTGCAGCAGCTCACGGATGCGGGCCTGCGGGTCGAGCGACACGTGCACGTCCCAGCCGTGGAGAGCCAGCTCGAACACGCGGCTGCTGACGAACATGGCGATGGTCCACGGCCCGCGCGGGTGCCAGGCGGGCTTGGTCATATTGTGGGGCGCCACTCGGCGCAGCAGGTCGACAAGCGTGGTGCCAGCCTCGTCGAAGGCGGCCTGCAGCTCGCGCGGCGGCTTCTCGGCCAGCTCCTCCTGCTTGGCCGCGGATCGCGCCCGACATTGCTCGACAGTGAGCCGCTGGCCGCCGGGGATGGAAGGCGGCAGCGTGTCCCCGCGCAGGCCTTTGCTGACGCTGTGCTGATAGAACTCGGCGCCGCTGGCGAGGTGGGCAATGACCCGGGCGTTGGTCCAGCCTTCGCAGTGCGACGTCTGGCGCCAGGCCGCCTCTGGCAGCTTCTTCAACTCGGCCAGCAGCCGGACCTGCTCCTGGGCTATCAGCTGGACCGGATCGTCCCGCTGCAAGGCCATAGCTAACTATGCGGCAGAACACTGCCTGAAAGCAAACTATGGGTCAGAAGGCCAGTTCAGCCAATGCCTGAGCGTTGCGCTCTTCGAACAGTGTCCGCACGCTGGGCTGCGTCCATTGGCCCATTTGGCAAGCCAGCAGGATGTCGCCCTTGTCCAGGATGGCTTTGCACGCGGCCAAGGCGGGCGGCAGCGGGCTGGCCGAAATCGCCTCCAGCGTGAACTGCTTGAGCAGCCAGCCGTGGCCGAGCAGCTTGCCGTAGCCCTCGATGTCAGGCCCATTCAGATCGGCCAGCCCGGCCTCGACAAACGACCGCCGCGTAAGCCGGGTTGGCTCGGGCTGGGGGATGATCCAGTT
>DAIUFO010000353.1:0-4399 GCA_036844545.1 Chloroflexota bacterium | reverse complement strand
GGCGTAGAAGGCTACTATGCCGACCCCGATCCAAAACGGGCTGTAGGTGGAGAGGCCAGGCACCAGCAATTGGCGCGGCGTGAACCCGATGAACTGATCGCCCAGCAGCGAGAACACGTGAAGGACGACCAGAGCCATGGCCAGCAATGCTGTGGCCTGGTGCAGATCGAAGGATCGCCAGCGGGCCAGGGTCGCATCGAGAAAGCCGGTCCGCACACCGAGGCCCAGGCAGACGTTGACGAACAGCAACACGTATGCAACGAGCCCGGATGTGCGCGACAGATACCAGAAGAACGGGCTGCCGTTCGCGGGCATGGCGGTTGGCGGCGCTGGCTGGGGCAGGTTCCCAGACAGGTTCAGTTGCAGGCTGTTGTCCCTGCCCACACCGAACGCGGCCTGGAGCTGCGTCCCATCCGGTAGCGTCAGCTGCAGCGTACCCTGGCCGTTGACCAAGTTCACTTGCCCGCTTATGTCACCGTCCAGGATGGGCGTTCCTGTCTCGGCCAGCGTATACCGGCCCGTGAGCAACGCCGACGCGCCATCTCGAGCGATCTGCGCCGGCGTGAGCGTTGCTTTCATCTGCCAGCCGTTTGAGTCGGTGGCCGCGGCGGTCAGGATCATCTCCTGCTGGCGCCTGTCGCCGGTGACGTAGAGTTGGCCCGTCAAACTGACCTGGGTTGAAACCGCGGCATTGCCCGTGGCCCCATTGGCATGCGCCGGCGCGGCTGACACGGCCATGACAAGGCAACTCCAAAAGGAGTACGCCAGCACCCTGCGCCACCCGGCTGAAACCCCGACGGTGGCGACCCCGAACACCGACGCCCTCACTTCAATGGGTTACGACGCCCGGGTGCGTAGGCTCGGCGAGAAGCTGTTGTTCAGGTTCAATGAGGGCTGTTGCAGTTCCTGCTTGGCTGGATCGAAGAGTTGCGCCGCCCCCGCGTTGGCCGTGTCTGGCCCAGTCACGATGAGACCCCACGCAACCGCACCGGCAAAGGCGCTAGCGCCAAGAAGCAGCCAGCGAGAGGCAGCTTTGTTTCGCCTTGGTTTAGCCATCTGTCTTTCTACAGCTCATAACTAACAAGCCAACATTGGAAGGAGATAAGAGGGCAAGTTGTGTTGGCATTCGTGAGCTCACGCCAAGTAGACGCTGCCGTCGGAACCGACGGTCACCGGAACCGCGGGCAGTGGCCGTCGGGCCGGACCCCGCAGCACGCGGCTCCCTTGCGCTGGGTCGAACGTGGCTCCGTGGCACGGGCAGTAGAGCAAACGCTGGCGTGCGGCATATTCGACGGTGCAGCCCGCGTGGGTGCAAACAGCGCTGTAGGCTGCAACGCTGCCGCCGCCCAGATCAATCAGCACGCTTGGGCCTCCATTGCGCGGGTCGCGGAACGACATGGCCCCGCCGCTCTGCTGCAACTGCGCGAGTGTGGCGACAACTGCGCTCGGCGGGCGAACGGCAGCCTGAGCCGCCAGCGGCTTTGCAGGGGCACTCGAGACAGGTACCGTCACCGGCGGCCTGGCCGGCACCGCGGGGAGAGAGGGAGGAGCGTTCGAGGAGGACTGTGTGGGTGCGCTGGCCGGTACAAATGGCAGTGGCGTACTCGTTACGCTGGGCGCTGCCGCAACACCGGCGGAGGAAGGTTGAGCCGTGGGCCCTCCATTCAGCGAGGATTCCGCCCGAAACGGATTTGATGGTGGGGGCGTAGAGGCAGCTGGCGCGTCGGCAGCAGCTGCGAGTGCCTGCCGACCCTTCGGAAGAATCGCCAGCAGCCATACAAATCCAACCAGGCCGGCACCGGCGCGCAGAAGAAGGGTTCTACGGTCGAACCCCGGAGCCGCCGCTGGAGCCTTCGCCGTCCTCGGTGCCCTCGCCGCCCGGAGCCGCTCGCGCAAGAAAGCCTGCAGGCTGAAGACACCCCTGTCGCCGACCAACGCCATCGTGGTCCAGGCGACGGTGTAAATGGTGTCGGAGCCCAGGAAGTAGGGCTGGACATCCCACGTCGCCGAAAGAAACAGGACCAAACTCAGGAGGGCGCCTATGGCGGCGGCGAAACGGGTGAGGAGTCCCGCGATGACGAGGATGCCAACACCTAACTCCACAACGATCACCGCCTGGCCTACGAGCTGCACGTTCGGCACAGCGACGGCCTGAATAAGGAAGCCTATCGGCGAGCTCATGGCGAATGCCAGAAGCTGGCTGCCGAGATAGGTGCCCGAAGTTGGGTCGAGATAGCCGGGATCGGCAATCTTCTGCAGGCCGGCGTAGGCAAACGTTACCCCCAGGAACAGCCGGAGCGGCAGTGTGGCGAGGCTCTGCAGCGGGTCCGCCGCCGGCGGGCCGTAGAAATTCTGACCTGGACGAGGCGCCAAGCCGGATGGCGCCGGGCGAGACGAATCTTGACGCGTAGCAGGTTGCCGAGCCCATGGGGCGTTGCTGCTCACTGCCCGAGTGTGGCTGGGCAACATTGGATGTAGCTGAGAACCGGGTATCTTCTTGCTGAGCCGCTACCGCTCGGCTGCCCTAGGACGTGTGGGCCGCCCAGGCTGACCCGACCTAAGAGTCTCCCACCCGGGCGGCCCACGCATCCGGGCGGAAGCGTAGGTGGGAAAGATTGGAGCAGGCTGAGAGAGTGCTCAGCGCCGCCCAATGCCTCGTCGACGCGTGGTCGAGGTCAGTCGTGGACGGGCTGGTGCGCGTGACGGGTGGCCAGGTGCACGATTCTTCCAGCCAGCGAGGGCGAGGCGATCAGCTTCAGCCTCAACGTCGCTGTGGTGCCCTGTCCAGGGACACTGTGCACTGAAAGCCGCCCATCGTGCGCCTCGACGAGCGCCTTCGCGATGGCCAGCCCGAGGCCGGCGCCTTCCTCAACGCGTGAACGGGCACGATCCGCCCGATAGAAGCGATCGAAAAGACGTTCCATATGCTCGGGTTGTATGCCCTCGCCACTGTCCTGGACGGTGATCGCCGCTTCGTGCCCATGCTTGCTGACGGTAACCACAATCTGCCCGCCAGCGGGAGTGTGTTTGAGCGCGTTGTCGAGCAGAATCATGAGCACCTGTTCGAGGCGGTCGGGATCGGCTTCGACGGCAAGCCGCTCCGCAGTAACCAGCCGCAAAGTTGCCTGGCGCTCGGCGGCCATTGGAGTCATGCGCCGAACGACATCGGCGGTAACGCTGCTGAGCTCGACTTCGCCGACCGCGAGCTCGAGCCTGCCCGCATCGGAGCGGGCCAGAGTCAGGAGGCTGGCCGTCATGCGCTCCAGCCGCCCGATCTCGCTCCGCACGTCATCGAGTAACTCGGCGTTCACCCTCAGTGGCTCGTCTTGATGCTGGTTCAACAAATCCGTCGCAGAGCGCATCACCGTGAGTGGCGTCCGAAGCTCATGCGAGGCATCGGCTGTGAACTCTTGCTGGCGATGAAAAGCATCCTGAATTGGGCCGAGAGCTTTGCCCGACAGAATCCATGCGGCCAGAAGTGCCGCCAACAATCCACCGCTGCCGACAACAATCACCACCAGCAGCAGACGATACAGGGCGTTCTGCTCGGGAGCCAGGCTCTGGCCGATGACCAGACTGCCCCCAGCCCAGGGGCCGTCCGGCAGAGATTGAACATAGAGCCTGGTCGGCTCGCCAGCCACGGAAACCGTCTCGTAGTGGATTGGCCCATCAGCCTGAGAGATCGCCAGGTTGCTCACATGCACCTGCTGCGGGTTCTCCAATACCTCGCCTCCGGCGCCCACGACCAGCGCAAAAAAACCACCCTCATAGCCTTCGCGCCCCATGTGGGCCTGGTTGCCCGCCGCCTCGCGCAGCGTTTCCTGGGCACGGCTCTGAAGGTTCGCATCGACCTGTGACAGCAGGCTTCGGTTGAAGGCGGCGTATGTCGCCGCGATCACCAGCACCAGAGTGAGCGCTAGGCCGACAAGGTTCCAGCGAGCCAACCGCCAGCGCGTCCGGGCAAAGATGCTCTTCATGCCTTCACCATGTAGCCTGCGCCGCGCACGGTTCGAATAAGAGGACGCGGGAAGCCGCGATCGATCTTGTCGCGCAAATAGCAAATGTAGATTTCGACGACGTTCGACGTGGCCGAGGTGTCGTAGCCCCAGACCTGGTCCACGATCTGGCCGCGCGTAAGAACACGGCCGGCGTGTTGCATGAGATACGCCAGGAGACGGTACTCCTTGGTCGTCAGCTCGATAGGCTGGTCGGCACGAGACGCCTCATGGCTATCGAGATTGAGCTTCAAGTCGCCAACCTGAAGCACTTCGCTGCCATCCTCCCATCTGCCTGGTCGCCGCAGCAGCGCCCGGATCCTGGCCAGCAGCTCGTCGAGCGCGAAGGGCTTGGTCAGGTAGTCGTCAGCCCCAGCGTCGAGTCCCCGCACCCGATCCGCTAT
>DAIUFO010000352.1:2873-4399 GCA_036844545.1 Chloroflexota bacterium | reverse complement strand
CGTAGTAGCGGACGCCGACCTTGGGCGTGGAGTGCATGGCCTTGAAGCCCATGTAACCGGACCGGTTCAGGATGACAGGCATGAGGCGCAGCCAGGTGGGGCTGGAGGTGGCATCGACCGTGGTGCGCGGCGGGAGCTGAACCTCGCCGGCGCCCTGCTCGGCCAGCCCTTCGCGGACGGCATCGATCGCCTCTCGAGGGCTGAGCAGCCCGGCAACATCTTGGTGCGTCAGGAGCAGCATAGTGCTTTATGGCGCTAAGTGAGTAGCGTGGGCATCCTGCCCGCGCATGCCAGGATGCGCTGCACGAGCGATGAAACTGCGCGTCTCGCAAACTTGCGCGGGCAGGATGCCCGCGCTACCGGTTTTGGAGCGACTGACATTCCTAACATTTCTGAGGTAGGCGTAGCATATCAGCGCCATGCAATACAGGAAGCACGAAGCCAAGGACTGGGCCAGGGCCAGCATGAAGGGCGTGTGCAACGTCATCATGCCGACGTTCACCTCCGACCTCAAGCGGCTGAACGAGGCCGCCATCCGGCACGACGTGCGGCGCAACATCGAGCTGGGCTTCTGGGGCGGACTGGTGGTGTCCGAGTGTGGCACCACCACGGACGAGTACAAGCGCTTCCTCGAGATCGTGATCGACGAAGCTCGCGGGCGGCACCGGACGGTCATCCAGGCCAGCTTCGACACGCTGGAGGACATGATCGACGTCTGCAAATTTGGCGAATCGGCCGGCGCAGATGTTGTCCTGCCGTCCTATCCGCCGAGCTTCTACCCACGCTCGCAGCAGGACATCTACGACTTCACGGCCAAACTCATGAACAGCATCGAGCTGGCGACCATCATCTTCTCCGTCCACCAGTGGAACTTCGGCCGGCTGCACCCAGCCGACATCGCCCCGGACATCGTCGCCAAGCTGGCCGACCTGCCGAACGCGGTGGCGGTCAAGGCCGAAGGCGGCCCTCCGGGTAACGGCGCGCTGGTCCAGGCGCTGATGGCCTGCGGCGACAAAGTCATCCTGTCGGACCCGCGCGAGTACAACTCGCCGGCGTGGGTGAAGTTCTTTGGCATGCAGTGGATGGGCACGAGCAACTTCGAGGCGTTCGGCAACTGCGTGCCGCGCTACTTCCAGCTGATGCACGAGGGCTGCTGGGACGAGGCGATGGAGATCTACTGGAAGATCCAGCCGATCCGGACCGCGCGGCTGGCGGACATGGCCACCTTCGCCGGGGCCAACTTCATCCACCGTCCCTCTTGGAAGTATCAGGGCTGGCTGAACGGCTACAACGGTGGCCCGCTGCGCCAGCCGGTGATGAAGCTGTCCGACCACGCCACGCACCGATTGCGCGACGCCATGATCCGGGCCGGGACAATTCCATCGGACACATCAGGCGATCTTGGCGACTACTTCGTGGGCAGGAACCCGGCGTGATGCCACAAACTCCCTCTCCCGCCGCGGCGGGCGAGGGCTGGGGTGAGGGACCCCCGGACGGCGGGCGAGGGGACCTGTAGTGGCGTACGC
>DAIUFO010000352.1:0-2863 GCA_036844545.1 Chloroflexota bacterium | reverse complement strand
GGAGAGGGCGAGGGTGAGGGAACCTGGCGCAGCCGGGACGGCCACCCTCACCCTCTCCCGCC
The DNA here is from genome assembly GCA_036844545.1 of Chloroflexota bacterium. Lineage (GTDB taxonomy): Bacteria > Chloroflexota > JAJPGV01 > JAJPGV01 > JAJPGV01 > DATGVV01. Next base: position 2,801 of record DAIUFO010000352.1, on the reverse strand, counting down.
AGCAAGAGAGGGGACATTGATGGCCTACGCCGACCTGCGGGAGTATCTGGCGGCGCTGGATGGCGCCGGCAAGCTGCACCGCGTGGCGCGGGAGGTGGACAAGGCCTGGGAAGTGGCGGCGGTGATGCGGCGCGTGTTCCAGCGCATCGTGCCGCGGGAGCGACCAGCGATGCTGTTCGAGCGGGTGAAGGGCCACGACGTGCCCATCGCTTGCGGGCTGCTGGGCGGCTCTCGCGAGATCTACGCCCTGGCGCTGGAGACGAACATCGAGGGCATCGCCGAGCGCTGGAACTGCGCCCTGCAGCGACCCCTCCCGCCTGAGCTGGTGAACAGCGGACCCTGCAAGGAGGTCATCCGCAAGGGCAGCGAGGCGGACCTGGGCTATCTGCCGATCCCGACCTGGACGGTGGAGCATGACCCCGCGCCGTTCCTGACAGCGCCGTTCGTGTTCACCAAAGACGCCGACACGGGCGTGCGCAACGTCGGCACCTACCGGATGCAGCTCAAGGGGCCACGGAAGCTGGGGCTGGGTGGCTTCCACATCGACTCCGTGCAGCACGTGGCCATCCAGTTCCGGCGCTACCGCGAGCTGAAGCGGACCATGCCGGTAGCGGTCGTTCTGGGTGCCGACCCGACCATCGGCCTGTGCTCGGTGACCAAGATTCCGCGCAACGTGGACGAGCTGGACGTGGCCGGCGGGCTGCGACGGGAGCCGGTGCTGGTGGTGCGGTGCGAGACCATCGACATGGAAGTGCCGGCCACAGCGGAGTTCGTGCTCGAGGGCGAGGTCGATCCCGAGAACCTGGAAGACGAGGGGCCGTTCGGTGAGTTCCCGGGTTACATGGGCGCGCCGGGGCCAGGGCTGGTGTTCCGGCTCAAGGCCATCACCCATCGGCGCAACCCCATCTACCAGGCGTTCGTCAGCCAGATGCCGCCCAGCGAGAGCAGCTGCATCCGCGGCATCGGCCGGGAGATGACGTTGACCAAGCACCTCAAAGGAGTGCTCGGCTTGCCGGTCGTCGACGTCCACCACCTGGAGGCCGGCGGCAGCAGCACCTTCCTGGCGATTTCGATCAAGAAGGGACACGAGACGCAGGCTCGGGAGGTGATGTGGGCGGTCTGGGCGCTGCAGCCCAACCTGGCCAAGTGGGTGGTCGTCGTGGACGACGACATCGACGTGCGCGACAGCTTCGCGCTGCACTGGGCGATGGCCTTCCGGGTGCAGCCGGACCAGGACATCTACATCGAACGCAACACGCTGGCCATCAACCTCGACCCGGCTCAGGCGCCGCCGGGCACGCCCAGCCAAGACCGCGGCCGGCTGATCGGCTCCAAGGTGGGTATCGATGCGACGCGCAAGTTCGCCTATCCGCCGGCCGCGCTGCCGCCTAAGGAGCACCTTGACCGGGTGGACCGCCTGTGGAAGGAATACGGGTTCGCCTGATGGCTCTCGAGAGAGCGACGACCTGGGATGACTTCGTGCGGATCGGGCTGGGGACGGCGATGGGACGGCTGCTGCGCAGCTACTGGCAGCCGGTAGCGCTCAGCTCGGACGTACAGGCGGGCGAGGCGATCCCCGTTCGCATCATGAGCGAGGACCTGACACTGTACCGCGGCCAGGGCGGGCAGGCGCATTTGATCTCGGACCGCTGCGCACATCGCGGTACGGCGCTGTCGGTCGGCTGGGTGGAGGAAGACTGCCTCCGCTGCTTCTACCATGGCTGGAAGTACGACGCTGCAGGCCAGTGCGTGGAGATGCCAGCCGAGGCCGAGAGCTTCGCGTCGAAAATCCGGATCGCCGCCTACCCTATCGAGGAGTTCGCTGGGGTGGTATTCGCCTACATGGGCGAGGGCCAGCCGCCGGAGCTGCCGCGCTTACCCGAGCTGCGGCGCGGCTACGGCGTGCAGTGGGCGTTCAAGATGGTCTGGCCGTGCAACTGGTTCCAGCGCGTCGAGAACGCCTTCGACCCCTGGCACGCGCTGTTCACGCATCGCCGCGGCTCGCCTACGCACACGACCTTCCTGGGCAGCGGCGAAGGCATCACCTTCGAGACCGAAGAGACCGACTGGGGATTGCGCTTCACGGCCGTGCGGGGCACGGACAACACTCGCATCACCGAGTACTTGTGGCCGAACGCCAGCCACATCATGACCTCTGGGCCAGACCCGACTCAGCCCTGGCTGGACGACGTGTTCTGGACGGTGCCCGTGGACGACGAGCACACGCTGCGCATCAACGTCTTCTCCGCGCCATACGACGGCAAGGCCGCCGAGCACCTGCGTGGCGTGGCCGAGACGCAGCACGCCTACGATCCGTCGGCGCACCACGCCGAGCTGTTCCGCAAACAGTTCCCCGACAGCATCTCGATCATCCAGGCCCAGGACTACGTCGCCCAGGTGGCCCAGGGCGCCATCGCCGACCGCTCCACCGAGCACCTGGGCACCTCCGATCGCGGCATCATGGCTCTGCGGCGGGTCTTTCGCCGGGAGGTCGATGCCGTCAAAGCCGCCCGCCCCGGCAAGCCCTGGCAGCCGCAGACGCACTTTGCCCGGCTACCGGTGCCGCCCGGCGTGCCACCTGCGCCAGATCGGTAGGGCGGGCATTCTGCCCGTCCATGCGGGCTGGTAACGCCGGCATTCGCGGGCTGGAAGCCCGCGCCACCACTAGCTCGGCGGGAAGGTGGCTATCACCTTCGACGACACCATCACGTAGGTGTCGATGAGGGTCGCGGTCGCGGGTTTGCGCTTGAGCTCGGCCATGGCGCCGGCGAGGCAGAACCAGTTCAGCATCTCGTGCTGGC
>DAIUFO010000351.1:0-4405 GCA_036844545.1 Chloroflexota bacterium | reverse complement strand
CGGCCGGACCGTGTAGCATCACCCCCGGATCTGACAGGAGAGATGTCATGGACCTAAGAGACCAGGTGGCGTTCATCACCGGCGGCGCCAGCGGCATCGGCCGCGCCGTCGCTACCGCCCTCGCTCGCGAAGGTCTGAAAACCGTTATCGGCGATTGGAATCCCGAGGTCGAAGCCATCGCCAAGCAGATCGGCGCGGCCAAAGGCCTGCAGATGGACGTGCGGAGGCCCGACGAGGTGGAGCAGGCGATTCGCACCATCCGCGGCGAGTTCGGCGGACTGCACGTGCTGGGCAACATCGCCGGCACCTTCATCAGGGCGAAGACGGCGGCTCTGACACCGGATCAGTGGGACGAGACGTTGGACACCAACCTCAAGGGCCCTTTTCTGTGCACCCACTTCGCGCTGCCGGTGATGATCGAGCAGGGCTACGGCCGGATCATCAGCATCGCGTCGGGCTACGGAGTGGTCGGCGGCCCCGAGGGCTCGGCCTACGCTGCCTCCAAAGGCGGCCTCCTGGCCTTCACCAAGTCGACCGCGGCCGAAGTGTTCAACCAGGGCGTGAACGTGAACTGCATCGCCCCCGGCATCACCGACACACCGCTGATGCGCAGTATCGTCACACCTTCGGAGATCGAGGCCTTCGTGGCCCGCGCCGGCCGGCCGCTGGGCAAGCCAGAGGACGTCGTAGGACCGTTCCTGTTCCTGATCAGCGATGCCGCCAAGACGATCAGCGGCATCACCTTCTGGATGAAGAACCCCTAGTTGAGATCTGGATCAGGTCACAGCCAGCCTCGGCCTGCCCACGACCGAGGCCTGGGCAGACTGGCCCATCCGCGTTTGCCGGGAGGAGCCATGGTCGCTCTTGGCGCTCTTCCCAGCCTGAGACTATCCGACTTGAAGGCCGGCGTATCCACCACAGGTGGCAGAGGTCCTGCAGGTAGCCACCGTCAGCTCCACCCGCGCGATGCCCCCAGCGATGAGCAGCTTCGGGCCAGCGGCGGTCCCACGAACGCTGGCGGGAAATCCTCCGGCCGTTGTGCCCGCTAATCCTCCACCAGATCGCACGTGCTGGGGATGAACAGCTCGTGGGCCGCCAGTTGCCGGGCGGCTATCCCTTGCTGGCAGCAGTACTCGATGAATTTCTCGATTACATGCCGGTTGGCGGACAAGCCGAAGGGCCACAGGTCGCCGCCGAAGATCTCGCGTTCATCTTGCAGGTACTGGTCTTTCCAGGCAAGCGCCCAGCTGGGCAGGCTCGCGACCGCTTGCTGGGCCAGCTTCTTGGACCGCGAGAACAGCCGGAAGAGCTCGACCGGGATGTCTGGATGAGCGTCCACCAGCGTCTTGCGCATGGCAAGCACGTGCATGATCGGGAAAATCCGGGTGCGCCGGTAATAGGCGACTTCCTCGGCTCGGTAGTCTTCGAACAGCCGCCGAACGCGTCCGCTGGCGAGAAGAGCGGGCGCCTGGGCCTCGGTGATGCCGATGACGTCGACTTGACCGTCGAGGATCGCGCGATAGGAGTCCTCAGATTGAGGACCGCTGGCGCTGCTGTAGCGTTCAATGACGGAGCCGTCCCGAGGCTGGACGTCTTCTTCCGATCCATCTTCCCAATGGTGCATGGAGCCGATGTACCAGTGGGTGTCGATCGGCGACACGCCATAGTCGTCCACGAGAGTGCCACGCATCCAAACGCCGGCGGTCTGGACCCAGCGCTGGAAACCGATCTTGCGGCCATTCAGGTCTTTTGGACCGCTGATCCCGGACTCCGGCCGGTAAAAGAAGAAAGCGTGCCGGAATACACGTGAGGGAAAGACGGGGATGGCCACAAACTCCGCCTTATCGCGGGACGTGTAGTAGATCAGTTCCGCCAAGGACATCTCCGACACGTCGACCTCGCCCTTGAACAGGGCGCCGAAGACGCGCGGGACGTTGTTGTCCAGCCGTACCTGGATGTCCACTCCAGGGATGTTGGCCTCGCCACGGACGATGGGCATCACTCCGTCATAGCCGCGCGAAGCCAGGCTGATGGTTAAAGCTTGCATCTGCCCATTATTTGATAGAGTCGCCCCATGCCGCAACCCACATTTCTTCAAAAGGCCCCCGCGGGCGACCGGCCAACGACCGGCGGCTATGGCCAGAAGGTGCTGGATACCATTCAGGGTTCGGCCCGCGCGTGGGACCGCGGCCCGGAGGATCTGGCCAAGTTCCCGTTCGGCAAGCTCAAGGGGAAGTGGGTGGGCATGACCAAGGAACAGCTGGCAGCCCTCTCCAAGTGACAGACGAGGCGGTTGCCGCGGCCATCGAAGGCCTGAAGACGGCGGGCATCGACTTCGTGGCCACGCTGCCCGAGGCCAACCTGCAGCCATTAGTAGGGCGCATCGCCGCCGACCCGGCCTTCAGCTGGGTGCCGCTGGCCCGCGAAGAGGAAGGGCTGGGCATCTGCGCCGGCGCCTGGCTGGGCGGCAGGAAGACGGCCATGGTGATGATGGACGCGGGGCTGCTGACCTGCTGCACCGCTCTGGCCACGCTCAACGTGCTGGCCGGCATCCCGGTGCTGCTGCTGGTCGGGCTGAGCGGCGGCCTGGGCGAGAAGTACTGGATGCACAGCGAAGTCGGCCGCTTCACCGAGCCGGTGCTGCGGGCGATGAACATCGTCTACGATGTGTGCGAGCGGGTGGCCGAGCTGCCGCGCTGCATCCTCGATGCGCAGACGCTGGCAGTGTCATCCAAGAGCCCGGTCGCCGTGATTCTCAACCGGGAGTGCCTGCGTTGAAACGCTACGAGCTGCTGCAGGCGATCGCGCCGCTGCTGGACGGGCAAGTGCTGGTTGTCAGCAGCGTGGGCGGGGTCCGCGTGGAGCTGTATGCAGCTCAGCCCAGTGAGGGCTATTTCGTGAGCTATGCTATGGGGCTCGCCGCGCCGGTCGGGCTGGGTTTGGCGCTGGCGCTGCCGCTGCGCCAGGTGCTCGTACTCGACGGTGATGGCGCGCTGATCATGAACAGTGTCTCGCTCACGACCATTGCCGCCATGCGGCCGCCAAACCTGACGTACGTGGTATTTGACAACGGCATCTACGAGTCGTCGGGCGCCGGTCCGACGCACACGGCGCGGGGCGTCGATGCGCGCGCGCTGGCGGAGGGTTCCGGCATCGAGCGCTCTCATCGCGCAACTTCGGCCGAGCAGTTCCGAATGCAGGTGACGCAAGGCCTGCAACAGTCCGGACCGACGTTCATCCACGCGCCGGTTGAGCCCGGTGGCTGGCCAGGTATCCAGCCGCTGCCGTACGACGCCAAGGAGAACAAGTACCGCTTCGCCCGCTTCGTCGAGCGCCTGGAGGGGGTCGACGTGCTCGGGCTGCCCCTTCCGGCGCACCTGGACCGACCTGGCTGAGGCAGTGCTTCGCCGACGTATTGCGACAGCGCTTGAGGACATACTAGGATTCCCTATACGATGCCGAACCTGCAATTGACACTGGCTTGCGGGGCGTACGACCGCACAGAAGCGCTGCGCGACGGCGCGATTCGGGCCGAAGGCATCGATCTGACCTATCTCGCTATCCAATCCCCGCCGGAGATATTCTCGCGGGTCATCAAGAAGCAGGCGTTCGACGTAGCCGAGATGTCGGCGTCGGTCTATTTCCAGCTCCGCTCCAAGAACCAGCTGCCCTATCTGGCGCTGCCGATCTTCCCCTCCCGTGTGTTCCGGCATGGCTTCATCTTCGTCAACAGCAAGGCCGGCATCCGTCAGCCGAGCGACCTGAACGGTAAGCGGATAGGCGTCCCGGAGTACCGGCAGACGGCGGCGGTGTGGATACGCGGCCTGCTGCAGCACGAGTACGAGGTGGACCTCCACAGCATCCGTTGGTTCGAGGGCGGCGTAAATGCGCCTCGGGCGGCGGACCCGGAGCTCGATTTGCACCCGGTGGGTGGCTACTCGATCGATTTCATCGGTCCGGACAGGACGCTCGACCAGATGCTGGCAGCCGGCGATATCGACGCACTCATTGGCGCTCGGAGCCCCGCATCGTTGGGCAGGCACCCCGATGTGAGCCGGCTGTTCCCGAACTACCGCGAGGTCGAGCGGCAGTATTTCCAAAAGACGGGCATCTTCCCCATCATGCACACGCTCGTCATGCGCGAAGACCTCCATGCCGCCAAGCCCTGGGTGTCCGACAGCCTGTACAAGGCGTTCGTGCAGGCCAAGGACTGGTGCTGGGAGCAGCTGTCGTTCAGCGGGACCATGCGCTGCATGCTGCCCTGGCTGTTCGACGATCTCGAGGAGATGCAGCGCGTCTTCGGCGCGGACCCATGGCCCTACGGGTTGGAACCGAACCGCGCCGCGCTCGAAGCCTTGAACCAGTACCTGGTGGACCAGGGGCTGATGGCGGCCAAGGTCAAACT
>DAIUFO010000350.1:0-4487 GCA_036844545.1 Chloroflexota bacterium | reverse complement strand
TCCCTTACCTGCCCTAAATCCCTGCCCTCAGCCCGCTAAATAATTACGTTCAGTCTTACCTGCCTGCGTCTGATCGTGGACGGATCTCAGCGTCTACTGTTCATAGTTATAAGGGACTGGAGCGGTCAGTCGTCATCATGGTTGATGCAGTGAGTCGAAGCTTTCCGTTGCTTCATCCAGACTGGGCTTTTAGTCGTATATTCGACGCTTCCATAGATCACATTCTTGAGGAAGAACGACGGCTCTTTTACGTCGGCATGACCCGCGCCATGGAATCCCTTGTAATGATTACGCGTGCCGAGATCGAGAGCCCATTTCTGGATGACATTATGAATTCCGGTGTTATACAGACGCCTCCGTGGCAAATACTTCCTCCAGTACATTATGTAGACCCGGACCACCTGCAAATCCGAATACACGGCCAGACGTTCGCCGTCAGGAGCATCCTTCGCAGTCTTAACTACCAGTGGAGTGGCAATTACTGGGTCAAAAACGTAAATGCGGGGGAATTCTCGGTCGAGCGTTTATCAACAAGGCCATGGATAAGAGAGGGGCTCCACGTGGAAGTCTTCTCCCACGACGGCCAATTGATCGAAGAGCGTCACTTTTGAGGCCGGCCATGATCGTGTGCGCAGGCGTTTTTAGCAGTGAGGTCAAGGGGCCGTCCCGAAGGGCGGGCGCGAGAGCGCTGCACCCCTTGACGGAACGGCCCCTAAGAACCACGCTTGGCCACTCCTGGGCAGGTCCTCCTGCCCGGCTGCTTTAGCGGCGAGCGACTAAATCACGTGCGTCTCTCCTAAGCGGGTGCTGGGCGAACCAAAGCCGGATGTTCCGCCGGACGTGAAACCAGCGATCAACCCACAACGCGAGCCAGCCAACTACCGCAAAGAGAAGTAGTGGGCCGAGAAACCGGTCGCCAGGATGGGTCCAGTACATCTGGCCGATGAACGCCAGCTCGGCGGCATAGCCCACCCACACGGCGATCTCCGTGCGCACGAACGTGGCGATGAAGCCAAGGACGGCGAGGGCAAAGAACAGCCCGGCATTGAGGCGACCGCCGCCGTCGATTATTCGGAGGATGGCGACCTCGATGGCGCCGAACCAACACAGCCAGCTCACCCATTCCGGAAGGCGTTTGGGGTAGGGCTGGCCGTGCAGGTCGGCAGCGACAAACCGACGCCACGCCTCGTCGTGGGTGAAGGCGCAGACCATCCATGTGTCGGTCATGGCTGCCCAGCCTTCGAAGAACTTGACCATGCGCGGTTGGGGTTTCATGATTCCTCCTCCTGAAGGTGCTGCAGCCCTCGGCGCAGCGGTGTGATGTTCTTGGTCGGCGGCGGGCTGACGAACTCGCGCACGACCGTTGCTTGGGCCTCTCCGAGCTGGCTGGCAGGGGCCGTATTCGGCGCCTCGTCCCAAAAAGCTCGCCGTGCCCGAATGGGCTTGTAGTTGGCGATGATGAGCAGCGCCTCGTCATCGCCGATGCGGCGAACCTCATCCGCGGTCATCAAGCGCCGCTGGGTGTGGTGCTCGCCATAGCTGTAGGACGTGACCAGCCAGCCCTCAGGTCGGCGATTCTGGTACTCCTGCCGTACCGTCGTCTCGCCCAGCGCCTTGGAAATGTGCTCCGCCGTGTCGTAGTCCAGGCCCGGCATGACCACCTTGGTGCAGCAGTTCGTCCGGATGACCTCGGCGCCGGCCTTGCCGTAGAACTGCTCCATTACACCCATGTCAGGCAGGAGATGCCCATCATCCTGAACGGCGTGCAACTCACGCCCGCCCAAAGCCGAGCTGGCGGAGCAGCAGATGCAGCAGGTCTACGCTCAGGATATTGGTGGTCCTTGACACGGCCGTTGCATGTCCTATCGTTGAATGGGATGGAAGTGACCTTGACATTCGATCAGCAAGCGTTTGTCCGCCAGGCCATCGAGAGCGGACGCCTCCAGCGCGAGGAGGACGCGGTACAGGAAGCGCTTTCCCTGTGGGAAGCGCGCGAGCGCGCCCGCGCTGGGCTGTTGGCGGCTGTCGACGCCGCTGAAGCGTCCCTTGCCCGTGGCGCCGGTCGCACCGTCCCGACAGACGAGTCCATGCGGCAGTTTGCCAGCGAGATAAAGCGGCGGGGCCAGGCGCGCCTCGCCGCCAAGCGCTCCTCCGCCCACTGATGGCGCTCCGCATTGCAGCGGAAGCCGAAGCCGAGCTCGACGAGATATGGCTCTATGTTGCCAGTGATACTGGTACTGTCGAGGCCGCCGACCGACTCATTGATTCCATTACCGAGCGTCTCCTGCTGCTGGCGCGTAACCCACACATAGGCCGCCGTCGCGACGAGGAGTTGCGCCCAGGGCTGCGCAGCTTCGCTGTGAACGGCTTTGTCATCATTTATCGCACCCCAAGGCGTGGATGTGCTGATTCTGCACGTAGTGCGGGGCAGCCGGGATATTGGCGCGCTCTTGAGCGATTAGTTTCTCTCAGGGCGGCTCCACGGTCTGAACTCGCCCACACCCTCAACCAGTTCATCCTCAATGAACGAAACAGGGGTGGAGCGCTGGTTGGACAGATGCGCCGAGGCGACCAGCTGGTGACCGTTCCAGTCCACGCTGGGAAGGTGATAGGGCCTGGGCTGCTGAAGCAAATCCTGGACGGGGCCGGTTTGGACTACGACGGGCTCCGTGATTTGCTATAAGGAGGATGTGATGTACCTGGTCAAGCTGATCGCCGAAGAGGGCGGCTACTCGGCTATCGTCCCGTCGCTGCCCGGGTGCGGCAGTCAGGGCGACACGGCTGAGGAAGCCATCCAGAACGTCCGCGAGGCCATCGAGCTCCATGTGGAGGGCCTGGTCGAGCGCCAACTCCCGGTGCCGCCGAGCGACGTGCCGGCCGGCGCGCCCGAACTGCTGGTGGCGGTGTAGGTACTCTCTCCCTCTCCCTCCGCTAACCCACGCTGACGTAGAGGTCGCGCTCGCGGGGGCCGTCGAACTCGATGAGGACGATACGCTGCCAGGTGCCGAGGACGAGCTTGCCGTTTTGGACGGGCACGGAGACGGAGGGGCCAATCAGGGTCGCCAGGATGTGGTCCGGCGTATGAGCGGGATCGTGCGGATGGCGGTAGCGGATGGCTGGTAGGAGCTTGCGGAAGGCCTCGATGTAGTCCTGGTCGGTGCCGGGATCGAGGTCGGCGGTGGTGATGGCGCAGGTGGTGTGGGCGGCGAAGACTGTGCAGATGCCCTCGGCCGCTTCCAGTTGGGCTTTTACCTCGTCGGTAATGTCCAGGACCTGATCCTTGCGACTGGTGCGGACGCGCAGGGCTTTCATGGCGCCCCCATGGTAGAGTGCCAGCCGTGGACAATCGCCGGCAGGTTGGCGAAGGCGGCGAGGATCGAGCGGCTGAGTATCTGAAGGGCGAGGGCTACAAGATCGTCGAGCGCAACTGGCGCACCGCCTTGGGTGAGCTCGACATCGTTGCCAGCTCGGGCAAGGAGCTGGTGTTCGTGGAAGTGCGCAGGCTCGAGAGCGGGAACTTCGGGGTTCCTGAGGAGTCGGTTGGCGCCGGCAAGCAGCGCCGGCTGGCGCGGCTGGCCACTGCCTACGTGCAGCACGCCAAATATGATGGCGATTGGCGCATCGACGTCATAGCCATCGATGGGGATGGGCTGAGGCACATCAAGAACGCGGTCAGCCTGTGGTGACGGATGTGTATAATTTGGGCAATGAATACACATACCAAGAAGGTCAGGAAGCAGTTTCTGCTCGACCCTGACAAGCTGGCGCGAGCGCGAAGGGCACTCAACGCCAAAACCGACACCGAAGCGGTGGACAAGGCGTTGACAAGAGCGATTGCCAACGACGCGATGCTTGAAACGCTCCGCCAGTTCGCTAAGTATGATGGGCCGGTCGAGGATCTGGACGTCTACACGGAGCTCGGCCTGGTTTAGGTGAGCCAGCGGGTCCTGTTCGACACGACAGCGTACGTCCAGTCGATGCGAATGCGTATCGAACTACCCACCTCGTTCATCCCTGAAGAAGAGCTGCTGGTGTTCTTCTCCAGTGTCGTGGCCCAGGAGCTGTACGCGGGCGCCAACCATCCGGACATCCAGCGGGCGATCAACCAACATTGGTACAGAGCCTTGGAAAACGAGCGGCTGGTCACGCCGCTGCCACCTGATTGGCGCAACACGGGCCTGCTGCTTCAGCAGGTCAGCCGGCGTTACGGCTCTCCACGAGTGGCACATGGTCGCATGAGGAACGACGCGCTGATTGCTGTCTCGGCCCAGCGTTACCGGTTAACCGTGTTCTCCGCCAATGCCGCCGACTTCAGGGCCCTGCAGGAGTTCTGCGACTTTGAGTTCCGCCCGTTCGACCTGAGCGCTACTTAATCTCGCCGCCGCCGTCGCGAGCGTAGCCGAGAATGATCTCGTCGATGACCTTCTCCACTGGGGCCCAGTCGTCGGTGAAGACGGCGCCGCCGGGGGGGACTTCTCGGACGCGGC
>DAIUFO010000349.1:0-4501 GCA_036844545.1 Chloroflexota bacterium | reverse complement strand
AGTTCTCCGTCGGCACGGATGCCATCAAGAGCTGGGCGCAGCGTCACCGCCTGCAGCGCCAGCTGCTGTGCATCCACTGCGGGCGCGAGTTCGAGAGCAAATCAGCGGCAAGCGGCATCTGCCCGATCTGCGCCCTAGCCCAGCGGCCCCGCTGAGCCTTTCGCCTGGCCGGCGGTCGAGGGTAGACTTCTAATCACCATCCGAATACAGGAGGACTCGTTCTTTGCCTGACGGGATCCCTGCGCAGCCTGCGCCCGACACACAGCAGCTGCTGAAGCTGATGTCCAGGCGCAGCGAGGTTCTCGAGATGCGCCTCGCCGCGGAGCCAGAGTCGCGGCGGCCGGCTATCGAGGAGCTGCCGCCGGCGGCGCCTTCCGTGCTGGATGAACTGGTGCAAGCGCGCGTCCGGACCGAAGAGCAAGCGCTGGCCGCGGAGGAGCCTTCCGGCCTTGCCGCGCCTCTCTTCGCTGATCCTGTTCTCGAGGAAGAAGAGCCCGCCTCAGTGGAGCGACTCTCCACCCTCGAACCGGAAGACTGGACGGCCGAGGAGGAGGAGACCTCCATCCTGGCAGCTGAGGAACCGGCGGTCGACTTGCTGGAGCTCAACGCGGCCGAGGCTGGCCAGCCGGTCGAGATCGAGCCCCTGGACCTGCCCTCCTTCGACGCTTCTGTCGTCGAGGAGGAAGGTGAACCTCAACCGTTGGCCGAGCAAACCATCGAGCGCGACGAGCTGCCGGCGCAGCCGCGGGAGTCACTGACGTTCGGCATTGAGCAGACCACTACGTTGGTCGCTGACGAGCCTACTGATGAGGACGACCTCCCAATTCAAATCTCGGAGGAAGAGCAGCTGCCTGTGGCGGCCATCGAGGAGCTGCGGGAAGCCGCTGCGCTGGAGGATCCGGGGCCGGAGCCGGAGCTTGAGCCCGAAGCCGAGCTGGAGTCTGAGCCTGAGCCGGAGGATGACGTTGGAGAAGGTCCCGGCCAGGACTTCCAAACCCTCCTGGCTGGCGCCCGCCAACTAGCGCCCGAGGCTGACGCAAGGCTGGCCGTCGAAGATGAGGATGTCCCGCTGCTGCCGGCCGTCGAAGATGAGGAGGTCCCGCTGCTGCCGGCCGACGGTGATGTAAAACTGCGGGCGCGCAACGGCCCCAAGCCGGGCGCGGAGTTCGTCGGCAAGAGCACGCTCGCCGGCGCCAGCGGCCTGTATTGCCTGATCGAACGCTTCAACCTGCCGGCCGGCACGCGCATGAAGGTCACGCTGACCGTGCCGCGCTCCGACTATCGGTTCGATATCCAGGATGCCATTGTGAAGCGCGTGCGGCGCGCCCCCGCGAATTCGACCGAGGTCCAGCTGGCGTTCGAGCAGCGGCACGAAGACTTTGAGGACTTCGTGGCCCGGCACTTCGGAGATCGGCCTGTTGGTTTTTCCCTGTTTACACGACGCCGTCCCAAACACTGATCTCCAGCCATAATATCCGCATGATCGTTCGCTCTAGCTGCTTGCTGTGGATTTAGGTCTCCGGGACAAAGTCGCCTTTGTGGCAGGGGCATCCAAGGGCTTGGGCAAGGCCTGTGCGCTGGGATTTGCCCGCGAAGGGGCGCACGTGGCCATGTGCAGCCGAAGCCGGCAGGCCATCGACGCTGCCGCCCAGGAAGTCGCCGGCGAGACTGGCGCCCAAGTCCTGGCCCTGGCAGGCGACGTGAGCGAGCCGGAGGCGTGCGACCGCCTGATCCAGCAAACGGTGGAGCGGTTTGGCCGGCTTGACGTGCTGGTCAACAATGCCGGCGGGCCGCCGACCGGCACGGCCACCGGCATGTCGGACGAGCAGTGGCTGGCGGCCTTCCAGACCAACCTGATGAGCGCCGTGCGGCTGGCTCGCGCCGCGGTGCCGCACATGAAACAAGTGGGTGGCGGCCGAGTCGTGAACATCACCTCCTCCGGCGTGCGCCAGGTGCTTCCCGGGCTGGTGCTGTCCAACTCCATCCGGGCCGGCATCATTAACTTCGCCAAGACCTTGGCCGTTGAGCTGGGACCGGACAACATCCTGGTCAACAGCGTCGCTCCTGGCCGATTCGGGACCGATCGCGTGGCAGAGCTGGACGCCATCAATGCCAAGAACTGGAGTGTCAGCATCGAAGAGGCCGCCCAGCGCCAGGTGGCCAATATCCCACTTGGCCGCTACGGCGTGCCCGAGGAGCTGGCCAACGTGGTGGTGTTCCTGGGTTCAGCCCGCGCCAGCTTCGTGTCCGGGCAGACAATCCTGATCGATGGCGCCGCGACGCGCGCCATTTTCTAGCCCCTGATACCCTGGCGGCTGGGACGCTGATGTCGCTGCGTTTTCGAGCAAGTACCGGTCGCTGCTCGATCCGGAGCCCGGCGGGCCGGAGTGGACGACGCTGGCTGGTTAAAGCTTGCTGGCGGCGGCTTTGTCCAGGAACCAGCTCACGGTTCCCTGTGCCTCGCGCACAACCTGCGCGGGGTAGCTCTCGGCGTCGAGCGGGCCGCGGATGACGGTCTGGATGGCTTCGGCTTTGTCCTCGCCCGCGGCCAGGAACAGAGTGTGGCGGGCGCGCCGCAGCTCGGGGATAGTGATGGTGATGCGCCACATGTTGACTTCCTGCACCCAGACGGCGGCGAAGCGGCGATCCATCACCTTCAGCACGTCGGTGTGGGGGAACAGCGAAGCGGTGTGGGAGTTCGAGCCGAGGCCCTGGAGGGCCAGGTCAAACGGGCCCGGCGGCAGCAGCTTCTCGTACTCGGCGGCGGCCTGCTGGGGGTCGATCTCGCCCTCGATGCGATAGACGTGCTCGACCGGGACTTTGTCCAGCAGGTGTTGTTTGGTCATGCCGTAATTGCTGTCTGGGTTGTCGGGCGGTACGCAGCGTTCGTCGCCCCAGTAGATGCCCAGCGACCGCCAGTCGACCTGGTCGCGATAGGGGGCCTGGGTCAGCAGGTCGAACAAGCCTTTAGGCGTGGAGCCGCCTGAGAGCGCAACCGAGCCGGTGGCCTGCTGGACGAAGCGTTCGGCCGCCGCCTCGAACAGCGCAGCCATGGAGTCGAAGACGCGGATTTCGGGCTCGGCCATCGCTCTAGACCAGCAAGGAGCCTTTCACGAACTCGCGGTGGTAGTTGGGGTCGAGCATGTGCGAGGCGGCCGCGAGGGCGCGTTCATAGGGCTCGTCGTGGCCGAAGCCCTCGAGCTCTTGGAACAGCAGCTGGCTTTCCTCGCGGTCCGGCATGGTGGTTTTGCGGATGACAGGCTCACCGCCGTCCAGCGCTGCCACAGCGGACACTTGGCCGCTGGCGCAGTCCAGTGAGAAGGTGAACTGAGCCGGCGGGTCTGATTTACGGCCCTCGGCCTGCAGGCAAACAGTGATCGGGTCCGTGGACCCGGCTGGGGCAACCGTGATGTCCACGCCCACGCCGTGCGTGCCGTTGGCCAGGCTGAGGGCAAAATGGTTATCGCCAAGGTGCCGTTGATCCGCCCGCAAACCCAGGCAGGAAGCGATCCACCCGGACAGCAGCAGCGCTTGCGGCAGGTCGAACGAGCAGCCGTCTTTCAGCGCAGCGCACTCGATGTTGACGCCCTGCAGCCGGTCGAGATAGGGCCGGAACTGCTGCATGTCGAAGAAGGACGCCAGCATCTCGCGCCACGGCGCCAGGCGCGCCCAATTGAAGTCGGAGAACGCGGTCCTCTCGCCGGCGGCGTGGACACTGTGGGACATCGCCACCAGGTCCTCGGCGGGGGTGCGGAAGTCGCTGGAATCCACGATGAAGCGATCGGTGACTTCTCGCAGCTGGCCGTAGACGTGGTGATGGAAGGGGGTCTCGCCCGGCCACCATAGGAACACCGGCAGGTCCGGGGCCAGCAACGGCATGACCACGCTGGCCAAGTGGTGGCTTGCTTGGCCGTGGACCCACAGCACCAGCTGTTCCGAGCAGACTTGGCGGAACTCGGCATACGCGCCCTGGCTGTGGATAGACAGCCGGCAATCGATCGATGGTTCGCCGTGCGTGTCGCCGGGCACGATGATGATGGCCCGAGACGGGTGCGTCCCCGAGAGGTGCTCCAGCGCTGCCGTGGTGTAGTCGCAGCAGTCCTGGTTGGGAGCGTAGACGATCAGGTTCAGGACGCTGGCTCGGATGTCCGGCCGTGGCCCATCGCCATTCCACTCGCTGTCCGCCGCCCGATAGAGTCCCTGTAGCTGGCCCTCGATTTGGCCCAGGGAAACGCCTTTGCCCTCCCAGGTCGCAGCGCCGTTCATCGGGCTGCCACCTTGCCAACTCGCCGTCCGCGTAGGACCTCGCCGTCCGCGTAGGACCTCACAACTTCCTCCAGCTTCTCCCGTCACGCTCGATGAAGCGGTTTGCCTGTTCTGGCCCCCATGTTCCAGCGGCGTAGTTAGGGAACTTCGGTGGTGCTTGATGCTGCCAGCTGTCGATGATGTTGTCAATAAGGGACCACTGCGCCTGGACCTCGTCCTCTCGAGTGAACAGCTG
>DAIUFO010000348.1:0-4502 GCA_036844545.1 Chloroflexota bacterium | reverse complement strand
CTCCATCCGACGGCCCTGGCACAATTCATCATGAACTTAACGGAGTAGTACTAGAGGGCTCGCATGCGGTTGTTGCGAGGCTGGTTCTCCACTTCCGCCAGGCCAAGGGCAGCCATCACTGGCGGGACGTACATGCCGCCGCCATTTCACCCGGATGTCATGACGTGATCCGATAGGATGACTGATACACGGATTCGGGCATTTGGGACATGCTGCCGACCTTCGCCAGCTCTTCGGCGAAGTGCTTGCGGATGTAAGGGTCCTCGCTCGGGTAGTCGATGTTGCCGCCACCCTCTTCGAGGTTGACGTTGACGTGGACCAGCTCGCTGCCGGGGTCGCCGGTTGGCGTCTTGGGAACCGGCCCCCCCCAGTAGTTGATGAGCCGGAAGCGCTCCTTGGCGATGCCAAAGTGCTGATGGAACCAGGTGCCTCCACCGGGCGCGGCGGTGATCAGGCCGCCTTCCTTGTAGCGCTGCTCGCGCACCATCTCGCCCTTGCCCACTTCCCACGGCCGGACGCCGATGCTTTGCGGCCAGCAGTAGGAATAGCCCTGGCCTTTGAGGCACACCAGCACGGCCTCGGAGCCGTGACCGTGCCCTGTCGAATAGCGGCCGGCAGGATACTCGGCGATGAAGCCGTTCATCTGGTGTTCCAGACCGCGGAAGCCGGGCTGGATGCGGCGATAGCCCGGGGCTCGCTGGTTGTCGAGAGGCATCTCGCAATTGATGATGTCGGGGTAGACGTTGCTGTTCAGTAGGGCTCGCTTGTGCACGGGATCCGGGATCAGCTCGGTGCCGGGCTTGAAGAAATCCTGGTCGTCTTCATGGAAGCCGGTGGGGTACTCAGAGGGGTTCTCGAACACGAACTGGCGGTTCGGATACAGGTCCATGACCGGCGGGGCATTGGTGGCGGCAAGCAGCAGCGCCGGGCTCGAGCCGGCGTTGATGAGCCGGTGCCAGGTGTTCAGCGGCGCCCTGAAGAGCGTGCCGGGCCCCCATTCGAAGACAGCCCTCTTGCTGCTGCCCTCGCGCCACACCTCGGTGCTGCCGCGGCCCTCGAAAACGATGAAGAACTCCTCGTACATATGTTTCTCGGAGTTCAGCTCGCCCGCGGCAGGCACCTCGACGACGTACATGCCCTTGATGCCGAGCAGGCCGTCAAGGGCGATGAAACTGCCACGGCCGCCTAGGCGCTTCCAAGGCGCGAGCGTCATCTCCCGAATGTCGTACACGCCGATGCCGCGGTAGATCGGTATCTCTTCCTCACGCATGAACACTTCATAGGGTGTCGGCGGGCGCGGGACGCGCATGTTGCCGGCGATGTGCCGTTCGTCGTTAGGCGCCTCAAAACTCATGGCCGTACTCCTGTCGCTGGTTCTGGCGCAGCCAAGAATACGCCCTCAGCCAACGCCGAGTACGCCTCCACGTTTTGGACGGAGTGAATACTTAGGCGTGGAAATCTTCGACGTCCATCACCATCTGGGCTCACTGACGGGCGGGAGCCTGCAGGAGGGCGAGGGCTGGATGGACCGGGACTACGACTCCCGGGTGGCCATGATGGCCGAAAACCACGTCGATTTTGCCGGCATCCTGGCGGCCACGGGCTACATCCAAGCCGACGGGATCGCGGCCACCATGCGCTCCAACGACACCGTGGCCGCCTATCGCAAACGGGACGCCAAGCGCTTTCCGGTGGCGGCGGGCATCGTCGAACCGCTGCACGGAGCCGCGTCGCTGGCAGAGCTGGAGCGGATCAAGCACGAGCTGCACCTGGAAGGCGTTGTCTGGCACAACCGCTTCCAAGGTGTGGCCGTCGACCACCAGTACATGCGGCCGCTGCTGAAGAAGGTGTCGGAGCTGGGGCTGGTGCCGTTCCTGCACACGAACGCCGAGTCCAACATGGAGGCCGCCTGGCGGCTCGAACGCCTTGCCAACGAATTCCCCGAACTGACCTTCATCGCCATGGACGCCCTGTCGGCCAACGCGCATGGGGCCATGGTGGTGGAGATTGCCAAGCGTACGCCGAACGTCATCTGGGACAACTCCGGCTCTCACAACTCACGGCTGTTGCTGCGGCTCGTCGAGGAGGCCGGCTCAGACAAGCTCGCTCTGGGGAGCACGTACTACTCGTCGCCGCCGAGTTATCGCCGGAACCACGCCCTGGACGTGCTGCTCGACGCCGGCCTGCGCGATGAGGATCTGGCCAACGTCCTGGCGCTGAACGTGAAGCGGCTGTTCAAACTGGGCTAGATTCTGCTACGGCTCGCCGAAGGCTCGGACGGGGTTGTCCCATAGGAGCTTGCGCAGCTGTTCTTCGGACAGGTTCTTCCAGCACAGGACCTTGTCCACGGACTCCGGGAACCGCGACTCGGAGTGCGGATAGTCCGAGCCGAACATCAAGATGTGGTCGCCCAGCGATTGGTTGACCATGTCCACCATGTCCGGGCCCTCATGGATGACGATGCTGCAGAAGAAGCGGCCGCCGGTCATGTACTCGCTGGGCTTGTGCTTCAAACCTTCGGCCACGTAGCCGACGTAGTCCACCTGGTCGTCCATGCGCCGGACCCAGAACGGCAGCCAGCCGAAGCCTGACTCCAAGACGGCAAAGCGCAGGTTGGGGAAGCGGTCCATCAGGCCGGAGCAGAAGAACGCCGCCACCACCCGCATAGCGGCCCACGGGTGCGAAGCGGTTCGGCCCAGGAAGGGGTTGTTCCACAGGTCGCGGTAGCCGGGGTAACCCCAGGCGAAGCTGTGGTGGACGATGCACAGGCCCTCCTCGTCGGCAGCCTTCCAAATGGGATCGAGGTCCGGATGGTCGATGGGATAGTCGAGGGGCAGGGCCGGCCGCACGCCCACCGCCCAGGGCTTGTGCGCCCAGCGCTTGATCTCCTTGACCGACTCTTCGACGCAGCGAGCCGATGCCACGATCATCGATTTCAGGCGGTGCGGGTAGGCGCCGCAGAAGTCGTCCAGAAAGCGGTGCTCGGCTTTGATGAACGCCATCTCGACCTCGGCGTCGGGGTGGTCGTTGGCGCCGTGCGGCACGACCACCTGCACGTCCACGCCCTCTTCGTCCATGTCCCTGATGCGCAGGTGAGCGTCCCAGACGCCGCCTTCGGTGGGGAACTTGGCGCCCATGAACTTCTGCCAGTGGCGCTGCATGCCCTGCCGCGGGGCGGCGTCGCCCAGCACGCGCACCTCGTCGCGGCCCCAGCCGCCGATGTCGGCGAAGCGAAACATGTGCTTGTACGGCTCCTCACGGATCTCACCGGCCAAGCCGACCTTGATAGGCGACTTGTAGCGGTCGAGATCGGGAATGCGCTGCCGAATCAATGGCTCGAGGTACGGCTCCAAGACCTCGGCGCACGGCCCACCGTGCGTGTCGGCTTCGAAGACGCGCATCCCATTCCTCATCGCTCGGAAATGGTACGTTGATGCCACCTTCTCAGGCGAAAGGAGCCAGGCCATGAGTTTCCGGATGCGTTTTCGAGGCGTTAGCTTGGCCGCGAGCTGCGCGATGCTCGCTGCGTGCGGGTCAGCCGCGCCAGCCTCCAGCCCAAGCGCCGCCAGTGCTGACGTTGCGCGCTACCAGGGGGCCGACCGGCAGCAGGTTCTGGAGGCGGGAGCGCGGAAGGAGGGCAGCGTCAACTGGTACACGGTGATGGCCGGCGACGCGGTCGAGGCAGTCTCGGGCGGATTCAAGCAGAAGTACCCCTACCTACAGGTGGACGTCTTCCGCGCCGACGCGGGAGAGGTGGTGACGCGGGCAACCCAAGAGGCGCAAGCCGGGAAGCACGTGTTCGACGTGGTGGACATGTCTTCGCCGCAGATCGACCTCATCGGCGAGGCGAAGCTGTTTACGCCGTACTTCTCCCCGTCGATAGCGAGCTTCGCGCCGGAGCTGAAGTTCGGCGTGAGCGGGCCGCTGGTTGTCAGCGCCAGCGATTGGACGACGATCATCGGCTTCGGCTACAACAGCCAGCTCATCCCCGAAAGCGCGGTGCCCAAGACGCAGGCAGACCTGCTCAATCCCGCGCTGGCCGGCAAGATGACCCTTGCCGGCACCACGACCGGCTACAACTGGGTGGGCTCCATCCTCAAAGCCATGGGCGAGGACAACGGCCGCAAGTTCCTGGACCAGTTCGCCAAGCAGCAGAAGCCGGCGGTGCAGCAGATTTCCGGCAAAGCCGTGCTCGACCTGGTGGCCAAAGGCGAAGTACCGGCCTCGCCCACCATCTACCGCGACCACGTCCGGCAGGCGGCGGCGAAGAAGGCGCCGGTCGCCTGGGCGCCGCTGGAGCCGGTGCCGACGCTGGCGACCAAGATGGCCTACGCCGCCCAGGCGCCTCATCCGAATGCCGGGCTGCTGTTCGTGGATTACGTGCTGGGCGCGGCGGGGCAGCAGATCCTGCGCGACCATTTCTACACGACGGGCGGGGAGAAGCTGCCCTACCAGCTATGGCTGCCGGGCGAGGGCAAAGCCGCGACGGACGCCGCCAAGGA
>DAIUFO010000347.1:0-4508 GCA_036844545.1 Chloroflexota bacterium | reverse complement strand
CATCAAACCCGCCGCAATCATCGATGGCACCGGAGCCCCGGCCCGACCTGGCCAGGCGGTGGTCGTCGAAGAGGGGCGCATCGCCTGGCTTGGTCCCGCTGCCAGCCTGGGCGATCCCGGCGGCGCCCAGGTTATCGAAGCGCCCAACGACACCCTGCTGCCCGGCCTGATCGACTGCCACGTGCACCTCATGTGCCCCGCCGAGCGCTGCGATCCCGAGACCTATATGGCCGCCTCCGACGAGCAGCTGCTGGTCCGCGCCGTGGCCAAGGCCCAGGCCGGCCTGCGCGCCGGCGTCACCACCATGCGCGACCTGGGCAGCCGCGATTTCCTGCTGATGCCCCTACGCGACGCCATCAAGTCCGGTCAGGTGCTGGGGCCCAGGCTGGTGCTGGCCGGCCCCGCCATCACCCGCACCAGCGGCCATTTCCACTACCTCGGCCATGAGGCCGACACCGCCGGCGACCTCAGGGCCGCGGTCCGCCGCATGGCCGCGGGCGGCGTAGACCTGATCAAGGTCATGGCCACCGGCGGCCGCACCACCGCCGGCACCGACCCCGAGGCGCCCCAATATTCGGCCGAGCAGCTGCGCGCTGCCGTGGACGAGGCCCACGGACTGGGCTTGCGCCTGACCGCGCACGCCCACGGCGTCCAGGGCATCCGCAACGCGGTAGCCGCCGGCGCCGACTGCGTCGAGCACTGCTCCTGGGTGGGCCCCGGCGACCGGACGGCCTACGATCCCGAGACGGCCCAGCGCATGGTCGACGCCGGCATGTATGTGAGCCCTACGTTCGGCGCCAGGGCGCGTATGTCCCGTGACGAGCTTGCCACCGAGCTGCCCCCGGTCCAGCTGGAGGAGTTCTGGGAACGCCAGGAGACCCGCTTCGAGGCCATGCAGCGCATGATCGAGCTTGATGCCAAGCTCGTCGCCAGCTCCGACGCCGGCATGCCCAACACCCACACCCACGACTTCGCCCTCACCGTCGGCACGCTCGTCACCAAGCTGCGCATGTCCGAGTCGGCGGCTATTCGCGCCGCCACCTCCTTAGCCGCCGAGGCCCTCGGCATCGCCGCCGAAACCGGTACCATCGCCAAAGGCAAAACCGCCGACCTACTCCTCGTCCGGGGCGATCCCTCCAGAGACATCTCAGCACTAACGCGAGTCAGCCATGTGATCCGCGACGGTAGCATCGCGGTCCGCAATACATAACTTTTAAGGAGCAACTCATGCAAGAGTCCTACATCGACGCCGACGGGCACGTCATGGAGAACCTGGAGCAGATCGGGAGCTTCATGGAGGCGCCGTTCACCACCCCGGACCGCTGGCAAGCCAGCGCCGGCATGGTGCCGAGCCTGGACAACTTCCACACGCCCGCCAACGGCACCCCGCGCCAGCCGGGAACGTTCGACCGGAGTATTGGGCCGGAGCAGTGGGTGGAGTTCCTGGACAAGACCAGCTTGGAATACGCTGTCCTGTACCCGACTGTCGGCCTGGCCTACGGCAACATCACCTACCCGCAATGGGCGCTCGCCTACGCCAGGGCCTACAACAACTGGCTGGACGCCAAATATCAGAAGTTCAGCCCGCGGCTGAGGGGCGTGGCCCTCATCCCCATGCAGGACGTGCCCAGCGCCGTCGCCGAGCTGGAGCGAGCCGTCGGCGAGCTGGGCATGGTCGGCGCCATGATCCCGTCCAACGGTCTCAACGAGCACGTCAGCGCCCGCAAGTACTGGCCCATCTACGAGACCGCCGAGCGGCTCGACTGCGTGCTGGCCGTGCACGGCGGCTGCTACGGCAACCTCGGCTACAACACCTACAGCGTCTTCCCCGCCACGCGCGCCCTGGGCATGCCCTTCCCGCTGGCCATCGCTATGACCGGCATGATCGTGGACGGCCTGCTCGACGCCTTCCCCAAGCTGCGTCTCGGCTTCCTCGAGGGCGGCACGGCCTGGATCCCGCTCGTCATCGACCGCCTCGAACGCGAGGTCGAGTACGGCGGCCTCGCGCTGAAACGTCCGGTCCAGGACTATTTCACCGACGGCCGCGTGTTCGTCGGCTGCGAGGGTAACGAAAAGGCCCTGGCCTACGCCATCGAGCGCATCGGCCCGCGGCCGTTCATGTTCGCCTCAGACTTCCCGCACGAGATCGCCATCGCCAACTGCCGCGAAGAGATCGACGAGATCCTGGAACGGACCGACCTCCCGGAGGCCCACAAGCAAGCCATCCTGGCCGACAACGCCAGGCGCTTCTACAAGCTGTAGCCCATTAAAGAGCCGCCTCCCGCGAGGAAGGCGGCTCTCGCGTCTCACATGTCATTCTGAGCGTCGAGCGAAGAATCTTCTCCTATGCTGCCACGGGAGTCGAGCTAATGGGTCGTAGAGTTAGGCGAGGCCGAGCCTGAGGGCCTGGGGCCATGAGGCCGGCCGGCCGCGAAGTTGCCGGAGGTCAGCCGGTTGATGATGTCCTGCTCGCGCGTCGAGGTTATCTTGCCGGAGCTGACCAGCGGGTCGAGCTGAGCCTTGGCGGCGGTCGTGATGGCCTGCTGGACGGAAGACCAGTTCGAGCCGGCCACGTCCTTCAGGCTTTTGCCCGACTGAAGCTGCTGCCGGAGGGCATCGGGCGTCATATTAAGCGCCCCGGCCGCGGCGTTGAGGATCTGGCCGCCGCCAAAGCCCCCGCGCGGTCCGCCGGGTTTGCCGTTAGGCCCGGGCCCACCGGGCCGCGGACCGAAGCCCCCCGGACCCTTGCCGCTGTCGATGCGCTGATCGATCTGCGTAGCCTGCGTTTGGGTAATCTTGCCGGCGGTCACCTGGTCGGCCACGGAATCTTTAGCGGCGTCCTTGAGCGCCTGCTGGACCTTGGACGTATCGGTGATGCCAAGCCGCGAGGCCAGGTGATTGACGAACGCCTGCTGGCCGCTGGCGCTGCCGCTGGCCGGCGGCGAAGCCGATTGCGCGACCGCCGTGCTGGTGTACACGCCGCCCGCCACGAGCAGCGCGGCGACCGCGCCCCCAACGGCGAGTTTCTTGCCACGATTGAAAACCATTGTGTGCCTTTGCTCCTGAGCCGGGATGGTATGGATTCAGGTTAGGGAGCCAAGCTTAGCAATCGCTGAGAGCCAGTTAAGGCTCGATTAAGAAAAAATGATTAAGCGAGCTCCAGCCGCGGTTGGAGGGCCTCGGTCAGCACGAACTCCAGGCTGTCGGTCAGCGCCCGGCAGCTGGCTTCGATGATGTTCTCCGAGCTGCCAACAGTGGTCCAGCGGGTGCCGTCCGAGCGTTCCGACTCGATCAGCACCCGCACGCGGGCGGCGGTGCCGTGCGCGCCCTCGAGCACCCGCACCTTGTAGTCGGCCAGTGAGATGTCGGCCAGCTCCGGATAGAAGTTCAGCAGCGCCTTGCGCATGGCCGCGTCCAGCGCGTTTACCGGCCCGTTGCCCTCGGCGGCGGTGTGGAACAGCTCGCCTTTCACCTTGACTTTGGCCGTGGCTTCGGACCAGGCAACGTCCCCATTCCGGCGCTGAGAATTGGCGGAGAAGGCCACCAGCTCGAAGGGCGCCGTGTAGTCGGGCTGCGAGCGGCGCAGCAGCAGTTGGAAGGAGGCCTCGGCACCCTCGAACTGATAGCCCTGCGCCTCCAGCTCCTTGATCTCCTCCACCACCGCCTGAGCCTGCTCGCGTCCGCCGTCCAGGTCCAAGCCGTACTCCGCCGCTTTGTAGCTGATGTTGCCGCGGCCCGAAAGCTCGGACACCAGCACGCGCTTCTCGTTCCCGACCACTGCCGGGTTGACGTGCTGGTAGGCGTCGGCGCTCTTGAGGATGGCGCTCACGTGCAGGCCGGCCTTGTGGGCGAAAGCGCTGCGTCCGATGTAAGCCTGATGCGAGTCGGGCGTGAGGTTGGCAATCTCGGCCACTGTCCGGGAGACCTCGGTCAGGCTGGCGAGCTGCTCGTCGCTGACGATGCGATGGCCCAGCTTGAGCTGCAGGTTGGGCAGGATGGAGCACAGGTTGGCGTTGCCGCAGCGTTCGCCGTAGCCGTTGATGGTGCCCTGCACATGCGTTGCGCCAGCTTCCACCGCGGCCAGGCTGTTGGCCACGGCCAGCTCGCAGTCGTTGTGGCAGTGGATGCCGATGCGGGTGTGCGGTACCGTGGCCACCGCTTCGCGTACGATGTCGAATACGTTCTGGGGCAGCGTGCCGCCGTTGGTGTCGCACAGGATGATGCAGTCCACGCCCGCCGCGGCCGCCACTCGCAGGCACTGTTTGG
Organism: Chloroflexota bacterium; assembly: GCA_036844545.1. Classification (GTDB taxonomy): domain Bacteria; phylum Chloroflexota; class JAJPGV01; order JAJPGV01; family JAJPGV01; genus DATGVV01. The sequence goes on along the minus strand of DAIUFO010000347.1, from coordinate 242 downwards.
AGTACTCCGGATCGGCCTTGAAGCCGTCGAAGAAGTGCTCGGCGTCGTAGAACGTCTGCCGGCCCTTGCTCTTGAGGTAGGCCACCGACTCGCCCACCATCTCCAGGTTCTCGTCCGGGGTCGTGCCCAGCACGTCCCGCACCTGCCAGGCTGAGCTCTTGCCGACGATGCAGCAGATCGGCGCCCCGGAGTCGATCAGGTAGGCCAGGGTGGGGTCGTTCTCGGCGGCGCCGTGGGCGCGG
>DAIUFO010000346.1:0-4521 GCA_036844545.1 Chloroflexota bacterium | reverse complement strand
ACTACGTCCGGCGTGCTTGCCAGCAAGTCCCGAGCCGCGGCCAGCACGTGCTCCGGGTCGATGCTGGCCAGGCACTCGCCCTCGCACTCGTGGCGCGACCACACCGGCCGCGTGCCGATGAAGCCGTAGTTCGCCGGGCACGGCATGGCGCCGAACACCGCCCGGACGTGCGGCCCGATGGGATGGAAGTTCATGACGTTGGTAGGCCCGTAAATGCCCACAACGGGCACCCCTAGTGCGGCGGCCAGGTGCAGCGGGCCGGAATCGTTGCCGACGAACAGGTCCAGCCGGCCGAGCAGACCAATCGTCTCGCTCAGGCTGACGTGGCCGCAGGTGTCGATGAAGCCATCCGGAACACCCGCCTCGACCACGGCTCGCGCAAGTGCTCGATCCTGGGCGTGCCCGAAGAACACCAGCCGACTCGCCGTCCGCGTAGGACCTCGCCGTCCGCGTTGGACCTCGCGCGCTACCCAGGCAAGGCCCTGGGGTGACCAGCGCTTAGCGCCTTTGAAGCCGGAGCCGCCGGCATGGATGCCCACCAGCAGATCGCCCGGCCGGTGGCCTTGTTCCGTGAGGTAGCGCTCGGCAAAGGCCTCCTGCCGGCCGCTGACCTTCAGGACCAGGCGGCTGTCGTTGGCTCGGAGGCCGAGCGGACGCAGCACTTCGAGGTAGTGATCGCGGGCGTGCAGCCGCTGCCAGCGGCGGTTGCGGTGCGGCAGCAGCCAGAACAGCCAGGGTACCGGCAGCGCGAGGTGGCGGGGAATGCCGGCCAGCAAGGCGAAATAGTCGTGGAACGGCGCGAAGTGGACCGCCAGGTCGAAGCGCCTTCCGCGGAGCTCGCGGAAGAAGCGCAGGCCGGGCCTGAAGACGATCAGCCTGTCGACGTCGGGATTATTCTCCAGCACGGCGCGGTTGCGGTCCCACACCAGCGCGCTCAGCCGGGCCGACGGATAGACTCGCCGCAGCGTGCGGATCGCGGGCGTGGCGAACAGCGTGTCGCCGATTGGCGCGAGCAGGATCAGCAGGATGTTGCGAAAAGGTTCGCCCGGTCTCGCCTCCAACTAGGCGCTGGCGCGCTCGCGCCCGGGCTGGTGACCGGCCAGCCAGTTGCGCAGGGCATACCCCGAGGGCAGAGCAATCAGCAGGCCCATGCTCATCAGCACGTTGGTGATGCCGAAGGCATCCGCCAGGCCGCCGGCGAACAGCAGCGGGACGATCATGAAGGCGCTGCTGGCCATGAGCTGGATGGACAGCACCCGGCCGCGCACCTCGTCGCCGGCCAGCTCCTGGACCAGCGTCTGGGCGGGAACCAACACGTAGGCGAAGGCCAAACCGAGCAGCAGGAACAGGAACAGGTCCAAACCGATCAGCCAGGCGGCGGCTTGTGGCCGAAAGCCGACGCTCTCGGTGATGCGGTTGCCGATGTGGCTCAAAGGCGGCGAGATGCCGACCCCGAACATCAGCAGGCCGATGCCCGCCACAGCGATGCGCGTGAGCAGCTGCTTGCGAACGAGCATGGTCATTTTGCCCATGCTGACCATGCCAGCCAGCAGCCCGGCGCCCATGGGCAGGAACACGTAGGCGGTGTCCTCGGGGGTCAGGTTCAGCACGCGGTTGGTGAATCCGGGCGCCATCTCAGCCATGATCAGCAGCAAGGTCGAGATGAGCGTCAGCTGAACGATGGCTGCCAGCAGCTCGCTGTTGGCCAGGATATACAGCAAGCCGTCGCGCAGCTCGTTCCAGAACTGGGTCCGGCTCTCGACCCGCCAGCCTGCCGTCTGTTCCGGCGGGGGCACCTGGCGCAGCAACCCCATCCGGCGCGGCAGCACCTGGCACAAGCCAGCGGCGGCCAGGTACATGGCGGCGGTGAGGTAAAAGGCCCCATTCAGCCCGGCCAGCTTGATGGCCGCCGGCGCGACCATGATGAAACCGAGGACGACCGCGCTGTAGAAGGTGACGTTGAACAGCGACATGGCGTTCAGCAGCTGTTCGCGCTTGACCAGCATCGGGATGCTCGAGCCTTCGGCTGGGCTGAACAGCTGGTTGATGGCCGACGACACGAACAGGATGGCGTAGATGGCCGGCAGGCTCTGGTCCAGGAATACGAAGCCCATGGTGGCGGCCGCCCGCAAGACGTTGGTGTAGACCAGGATGGCCTTCTTGTCGATGCGGTCCACGAGCACGCCGGCGATAGGCCCGAACAGGACCGCCGGCAGGGTGAACGACACGATCGTGACCGCGATCTGGGTGGTGGAGTGGCTCAGCTCCTCCACCTTCACCAGCACCGCGAAGTTGATGATGTTCTGGGCGATCTGCGACAGCAGCTGCGCCGCCCATAGGTAGGTGAAGTTGCGGTTGCTGAGGACGACGCGGAAGCTGGCCGGCGCGCTGGCTACCGCCGAAACCGGTCCCGAGGCCGGATTTCGCATTCCTTAAAGGGTACTCTGTGGTCATGCGGATCGTTTCGCTGCTGCCCAGCGCGACGGAGATTGTGTTCGGCCTCGGACTGGGCGATGAGCTGGTGGGCGTGACGCACGAGTGCGACTACCCGGCCGAGGCGATGTCCAAGCCGCGCGTGACTTCGACCGCGCTGCCGCCCGAGGCGAGGACCAGCCGTGAGATCGACGACGGCATCAACCGCCTGCTGGACGAAGGCCAGAGCATCTACCACCTCGACCGCGACCTGCTGGAGCGGCTCCAGCCGGACCTGATCCTGACCCAGGAGCTGTGCGACGTGTGCGCCGTGGCCTACTCAGAGGTGAACCGAGTGGCCGCCACGGTTTCGAGCCGGCCCCGGGTGGTCTCGCTCGAGCCGAACAACATCGAACAGGTGCTGGACAGCATCCTGCAGGTCGGTGGGCTCACGGGCCGCTCCAAGCGGGCGGAGGAGTACGTCGCCGCGCTGCGCTGGCGGCTCGAGGCGGTCGCGGCCCTCACCGCGAGCGTGGCGCGCCGGCCGCGGGTGTACTGCATGGAATGGCTGGCCCCGCCCATGCGCGCCGGCCACTGGATCCCCGAGATGGTCGAGCTGGCCGGCGGCGAGGAGTCGTTCGGCAACCGCGACGAGCCCTCCACCAAGACCACCTGGGCCGAGATCGAGGCCTATGCGCCCGAAGTCATCGTGCTGATGCCGTGCGGCTACGACCTGCCGCGCACGCTCGTCGAGGCCTCGAGCATGCGCTTTCCAGCCAACAAGGTCTGGGCCGTGAACGGCTCGGCTTACTTCAGCCGGCCCGGCCCGCGGCTGGTCGAGGGGGTAGAGATCCTGGCTCACATCTTGGGCCGTACTCCCCCTCTCTTCGAAGAGAGGGGGCTGGGGGCTGAGTGTAGCCTTTTACCATGATCGATCTTCGCTCCGACACCGTCACCAAGCCCACCGCCGAGATGCGCCAGGCTATGGCCCAGGCCGAGGTCGGCGACGACGTTATGGGCGAGGATCCGACCGTCAACCGGCTGGAGGAGCTGGCCGCGGAGGTCACCGGCAAGGAGGCGGCAGTGTTCGTCGCCAGCGGCACGATGGCCAACCTGTGCTCGCTGCTGTCGCACACCGACCGCGGCGACGAGGTCATCGTCGGCCACGGGTCGCATATCTTCGTAAACGAAGTGGCCGGCGCGGCAGTTGTCGGCGGCCTGCAGTTCCAGCCCATCGACGACGACACCGGCCGCGTGACCCCCGAGCAGGTGAAGGAAGCCATCCGCGGCCAAAACGTCCACTGGCCGCGCACTCGCCTGGTGTGCCTCGAGAACACCCACAACAAGGGTGGTGGCGTGGTCATGAGCGTGGAGGAAATGGAGGCCGTGGCTGGCCTGGCGCGTTCGCACGGCCTGCTGCTGCACCTCGACGGCGCCCGGCTGTTCAACGCCGCCACCTACTTGCGCCTGCCCGCCGCGCGCCTGAGCGCGCCGTTCGACAGCGTCTACATCTGCCTGTCGAAAGGCTTGGGGGCGCCTGTTGGCTCGCTCACCTGCGGCTCGCGCGAGTTCATCCAGCGCGCCCGCAAATACCGCAAGATGCTGGGCGGCGGCATGCGCCAGGCCGGCATCATCGCCGCCGCCGGCATCATCGCGCTGGAGACGATGACCAAGCGGCTGGCCGACGACCACGCCACCGCCCGGCGCATTGCCGAGGGCATCCACGACCTGCCCGGGATCGACCTGGACCTGGCTCGGGTGCAGACGAACATCCTGCGGCTCGGCTTCACCCGCCCGGGACTGGGCGGCCCCGAAGTCAGCGCCGGGCTGCGCCAGCGCGGCATCCTAGCCAACGCCGGCGGTCCAACCAGCATGCGCCTGGTGACCCACCACCACGTCACCATGGCCGACGCCGACCAGATCGTCGCCGCCTTCCGCGAAGTCTTCGTGTCCGCCGCGCCACAGCCCGCAGGCGCCGCCACCGCAGGCAGCCCCTACTAGCCGCCGCCTGGCGGTTGGTATAATTACCTCTCCGGGCCCGTGGTGTAGCGGCCTAACATGCCAGCCTGTCACGCTGGAGACCGGGGGTTCGAATCCCCTCGGGCCCGC
>DAIUFO010000345.1:0-4527 GCA_036844545.1 Chloroflexota bacterium | reverse complement strand
CTGGAGATTGTCCGCAAGGAAAACGTCCGCTTCGTCAACCTCCAGTTCACCGACGTGCTGGGCGTGGTCAAGAGCGTCACCATCCCGGCCAGCCAGCTCGAGGACTGCATCAGCCACGGCAAGTGGTTCGACGGCTCGTCCATCGAGGGCTTCGCTCGGATCGCCGAGTCCGACATGTACCTCATGCCGGACCTGTCCACGTTCGCCGTCATCCCCTGGGAGCGCGGCGAGAACACCACCGCCCGGGTCATCTGCGACGTCTACACGCCCGACGGCCAGGTGTTCGAGGGCGATCCGCGCCGCGTCCTGGCCCGCAACGTGGCCGACGCCGCCAAGCTGGGCTATGGCCTGTACACCGGCCCCGAGCTGGAGTTCTTCCTCCTGCAGCGCGACGAGAAGGGCGTCGAGCTGCCCCTGCCGCACGACCGCGGCGGGTACTTCGACCTGTCCACCGACCTGGCCATGGACGTCCGCAAGGAGATGGTCAACGCCCTGGAAGCCATCGGCATCCAGGTCGAGACCAGCCACCACGAAGTCGCCATCGGCCAGCACGAGATCGACTTCCAGTACGCCGACGCGCTCAAGACCGCCGACAATGCCGTGACCTTCAAGTACACCCTGAAATCCATCGCGCTGCTGCACGACCTTCACGCCACCTTCATGCCGAAGCCGATCTTCGGCATCAACGGCTCCGGCATGCACACCCACCTGAGCCTCTACGATGTGAAGAATGGCGACAACCTGTTCGTCGACCGCGCGGAGGAGTACGGCATCTCACGCCTGGCGCGACAGTTCATCGCCGGCTTGCTGGCCCACGCTCGCGGCATGTGCGCCGTGCTGGCGCCGCTGGTTAACTCCTACAAGCGGCTGGTGCCGGGCTACGAGGCGCCGGTGTACGTCGGCTGGGCGCGGGTGAACCGCTCAGCGCTGATCCGCGTGCCCCAGACCTCGCCCGGCCGGCCGGAGTCGGCCCGTATCGAGCTGCGCTGCCCGGACGCCAGCTGCAACCCCTACCTGGCCTTCGCCGTCATGCTGGCCTGCGGACTGGACGGTGTCAAGAACGAGATGGAGCCGCCCGCGCCGGTGGAGGAGAACCTGTACCACTTCGACGAGTTCCAGCGCGCCCAGCGCAACGTCGGCATGCTGCCGGCGTCACTGGGCGATGCCCTCGACGAGCTGGAGCAGGACGACGTCGTGCGCCACGCCCTGGGCGACCACGTCTACGACCGCTTCCTCGAAGCCAAGCGGGCCGAATGGAACGAGTACCGCATCCAGATCTCCCCCTGGGAGCTGGAGCGCTACTTGCCGATCTTTTAGTTGCGTTCCAGGAACAGCGGCGCCAGCAGGTTGTCCGCCGGCACGTAATCGTCGGTCAGCAGCACGCTGTCGGCGTGTTGGAGCCAGTCCTGCATGTCGGTTTGGGGCATGATCTTGGTGATCGAGCTGCCGCTGGGGCCTTGGCCGTGGGCGGCGCGTAGGCGCGGCTCGTCCAACGGAGTCATGGACGCGGCCACCACGTAGGTGTTCTGAGAGGGCGTGCTGAACGAGTCGAACTCCGACATCACGTACACATTCGGGAACACCGTCTCCAGCGTGCGCACGACGGAAGGGATGAACCGGCCGCCCTGCATCTTGTCGATGATGTTGGCCAGGTAGAAGCCCGTTGGCGTGAGCCGGCTCTGGAGCTGCCGGTCGAACTCCCGCGTGGTCAGATGGTAGGGCACCGACAGGTCGTTGAAAGCGTCGCCCAGGATGAGATCGAATTTCTGGTTGCCCGGCAGGTCCTGCAGGCCAAGGCGCGCGTCCAGGTTGATGGTGATCACACGCGCCCGCGGGCTAAGGCCCATGCGCTCGTAGGCCATTTGAGTAACGCCGGGGTCAATCTCGATGACCTCGTCCTTTGCCTGCGGATAGGTGGCCTCGACAAAGCGTGGCGTCGTGTACCCGCCGGCCCCCAGCTGCAGCAGCGAGAAGTCAGGCTTGGGCTTGGCGGTGTAGTCCATCATCTCGGCGTACACCTTCTCGTAGCCGTAGTGCAGGTAGGTCGGGTCGGATATGTCGCTGAAGCTGTGGATGAGATGGTCCAGGATGAACTGCTCGACCGGCCGCCCGTCCTGCTCGGTGGGGACGACCCGGATGCAGTAGTAATTCGTCTCCCGGTCGCAGCCGCTCTCAAAGGCGTGCAGGTTGAAGCTGGCGGCCACGACCACGACTGCCAGAAGCGCTGAGACGGCGGTCCCCGCCGCGGCGCCGGCCCGGTCGCCCGTCAGCAGGCCGCCGAACGTCAGGGCCAGCAGCAGCAGTACAATGCCCACCCACAGCACGATGGTGCGCGTGCCGAAGAAGGCGATCAGCACGAAGCCCGTCAGGAACGTGCTCAGGATGCTGCCGCAGGTCGAGATGGCGTAGATGCGGCCCACCACACCGCCGGTCTGGCTCAGGTCTTTCAGGCTCAGCTTGATGACCACCGGCGTGGTCATACTGATGATGAACGCCGGCGGGAAGAAGATGATCGCGGTCATGGCCACGATCTTGGTGACCAGCGAGGTGCCGTCGGGATAGTGATAGTCGGTCATGATGCGTGTCAACGGCAGCACCGCTAGGCTGGAAACGCCGCCCAGCGCCAGGATGATCCCTAGGGTGCGGCGTGCGACCCAGCGGTCGGCCACCACGCCGCCGGTATAGTTGCCCAGCGAGATGCCGGCTAGGACCACCCCGATGACGCTCGTCCAGGTGTAGAGCGACACGCCCACGACCGGGGCCACAATGCGCCCGGCCACGATCTCCAGGATGAGCGTGCAGCCACTGGCGATGAAGACCACGAGGTACGCCCACCAATAGCTTTTCGGCATTGCGCGGGAACTATACCGGAATGGCCCGGGCCATTCCGGTGGAAAGGCCGATCCGCCGGGAAGGGGGGCTGGCCCTCCTTTTATTCCGGCAAGTCCTCGCGCCGCCAGTCGCGCTGCTCCATCCCGCCCGCTGGCCCAACGGTGAGCGCGGTCCAGCCATAGCGGTCGCGGATCTTGTCCAGGCTGGCGGTGATTGCCGCTTGCTTGGTCGGACCTTCGTCGAACAGCCCCAGTTGCTGCGTGGCCTGCGAGAAGTTGCTTACGCCGGCGCCGATGAGCCGGATCCCGCGGCTCCGGTCCCAGGCGGTCCGGAACAAATCCACAGCCTGTTGGACGATCGCGTCCTCAACCGTGGTTGGCTGCGGCAGCGTGTGGCTTCGGGCAATCGTCTCGAAGTTGGCGTAGCGCAGCTTGAGGTTCACCGTGCGGCAATGAAGGCCGTTGTCACGCATGTTCTTGGCGGCGTGCTGCGCCAGCTGGCGCAGCACGGCTTCGATCTCGGCGGGGTCGTCCTTGTCGTGGTCGAAGGTCGTTTCGCGGCTGATGCTCTTCGGATCGCCAGGCGGCACTACCGGCCGGCGATCGATGCCGTGGGCGAGCTCCCACAGCTCGAAGCCGTGTTTGCCGAGCCGCTTCAGCAGTTCCTCAATCGGCAGCGCGGCGAGGTCGCCGATCGTCTGCAACCCCAGCGGTCGCAAGCGCTCCTCCGTCGATGGGCCGAGCCCGGGTAAACGGCGCAGCGGCAGCGGCGCCAGGAAGGCTGGCTCGTCACCCGGCGCAACCTCCACGAAGCCGCGCGGCTTCCGTAGGTCGGAGGCGATTTTGGCCACGACCTTCGACGCCCCGATGCCGATGGACAGGTCCAACTGGGTCGTGGCTTTGACTTCGTCGCGGATTCGCAGCGCCACATCGCGTGCCGGACCGATCGCGCGCTCCGTGCCGGCCAGGTCCAAATAGGCCTCGTCCAGCGACAGCGGCTCGACCAGCGGGCTGCAGCGCCGGTACACGTCGAACACTTGTTGGGAATAGCTGCCGTAGAGGTCGAAATGAGGGGGGATGAACACGCCTTGGGGGCACAGCCGCACGGCTGTGGCCAGCGGCATGGCCGAATGCACGCCGAAGGTGCGAGCCTCGTAGGAAGCCGCCGCCACCACGCCGCGTTTACGCGGATCGCCCCCGACTATCACCGGCTTGCCGGCCAGGCTGGGATCGAGGATTTGCTCGACAGACGCGTAGAAGGCGTCCAAGTCGCAATGGAGGATCACTAGGCTGGCCGCGGCCAGTATACTCCGCCCCATGCTGCCCGGCGGCACTATCCGGGGCGTGCGCGACTGAGTTCCTTCCAGCCCGATGGGTGGCGACTTCCCGACTCGCGAGCCCTTTGGCCTGGGCTCGTCCGCGCCCTGCCGCTGGCGGCCATCCCGGCGGCGCTGTTCGCCGTCGTCGCCGTGCTGGATCAGGTCCGGCCGGTGTCCGCCTGGAACGATGCCGTCAGCATGTGGCTGCAGGGGCCGGACGAGCGTCCCCTGACCGTCGTCGGCTTTTTTACCGATTGGCTGTTCTCAGCGCAGGTCGTGCTGGGCCTGGGCGCGCTTGTCGCGGTCGTGCTCGTAGTCAGACGCCGCTGGCTGCTGGCCGCATCCGCGGCGTTGGTGTTTCCGCTGGTGTTCCTGGA
>DAIUFO010000344.1:2808-4529 GCA_036844545.1 Chloroflexota bacterium | reverse complement strand
TGGCCGGGCTGGGCACCAGGAACTGGTCGTACGCCAGGCCCTGCCCCGGACTGCGCCCGCGGTCGCCGTCGCCGTCGGCTGCCAGGATCACCGGCATGGGCGGCGTGCCGCCGGAGGAGCTCTGAGCGTAGGCGATGGCCTGCGCAAGCAGCGGGTCGCGCGGCGTGGGAAGGTCGAACAGCACGTCAAAGGCGACGACCCGGGCGCCGGCGTCCTTGAGGAAGGCGATCAGCTTGCCGTAGTTGGCCCGATCCCAGTTGCCCAGCCGGCCGTAGTCCTTGAGGCTCTGGTCGTCGATGGCCACCACCATGATGCGCGGGTCCGGCACCTGGGCGCTGGTGCGCATGATGCTGTCGTTGACGTACGTCTGTGCGTCGTGCAGCCTGTCGGCGGTCAGCAGGTAAGCCACCAGGGCATTCGCCAGCACCACCAGAAGAATGCCGACGACGAGCTTCTGTTTCCCGCGCAGGAAATTCACCACTCCCTAGCCACAACCGACAGCGTCATTTGGCCAATGCCTGGCGACTCCACCACCACCGTGTCGCCGGGGGCGATGCGACCCACGCCGGGTGGGCTGCCCGTGGTGTAAACGTCGCCCGGCCGGAGCGGCAGCACGAAGGACGCGCGCGACAGCAGGTTGGGGATGTTCACGATCATGTCACTGGCATGGGCGTCCTGGCGCTGCTCGCCGTTCAGCCACAGCTTCACGTTCAGCTTGGTCCAGTCCGGCAGCTCGTCCGCCGTAGTCAGGCATGGCCCCATAGGGCTGAAGCTGTAGTACGACTTGCGTTGGACACGCTCCTCCTGGCGCTCGGGCGTGCCCCGCATGGTAGCGTCGATCAGAATGGTGTAGCCGAAGATGTACTCAGTCGCCTTCTCAGGTGAGACGGCGCGGGCGTCCTTGCCGATCACGAAGGCGATCTCGCCTTCATGATCGAAGCGCCGGTCGCCGTGATCCTTCATAGGGATCTCGATCGGGTCGCCCGCGCCCGTGATGGAGCCGGTGGCTTTCATGAAGAAGCCCAGTGTTTCGGCCGTGTCGCCGCCGCCGGCGGCGCCCGAGCCCGGGACGCGGCCGAAGCCCTGGTCCTTCATCTCTGCCTGGTGCGCCCGGAAGTTAACGGGCGCCGCCAGCAGGTGCGTCGGCGCCGGCACCGGCGCGCGCAGCCGCACCGCGGCCAGAGCCTTTGGCGCGGCTTGCGCGGCAGCCCGCTCGATAGGCCCGCGCAGCGAATCCCAGCCGGCAATGAGCCGGTTCATGGCGTAGACGTCGCCCGCTTCCCATTTCGGCACTGCCGTGCTGATGTCGTGGATGCCGGCATCGTCGAGGACGCCGATTCGGTAATCGTCGAAAACTACTAAGCGCATTGGACCATCTTATGCTGGAACCTGAACCTTAGTGACAAAACACGGCGCGTTTGCCTTCATGCTTCACAGCCACCTTCCTTACGTGCGGCGGGCTGGCGTTTGGCCGCACGGCGAGGAGATGGTCCATGAGGCTCTGTGCGACACCTACGTGCCGCTGCTCGACGCCCTGTACGACCTGGCCGGCGAAGGCTGCCCCTTCCACATTGCCATTGGCATCACGCCCATCTTGGCCGAGCAGCTTTCAGACCCAACTGTCATCGAGGACTTCCGAGCGTATATGGCGGCTGTCCTCGACCGCACCGAGCGGGCCATCGGCGCCGGCGCCCGGTTCCTGGTCTCGCCCCATATCGATG
>DAIUFO010000344.1:0-2798 GCA_036844545.1 Chloroflexota bacterium | reverse complement strand
CCGAGGGGGCCATCGTCGCCTACGACGGCCGCCATGAGCCTGAGCTGTCCGGTCTGGCGCGCTGGTACATCGGCTGGAACCAGGATATCCTCGACCATTTCAACGACCGCTACCACGGTAACGTCGTGCAGGCGTTCCGCAAGCTTCAGGACGCGGGCCACGTCGAGATCGTGGGCAGCGCGGCGACGCACGGCTTTCTGCCGCTCATGTCGCGCGACTCGACCATCATCGCCCAGATCGGCACCGGTATTCGCGCCCACGAGCGCCACTTCGGCCGCAAGCCCAAGTCGTTCTGGCTGCCTGAGTGTGGTTACCGGCCGGCCTACTACGACGTTGCAGCCGGCCAGGCGCAATTCCGGCCCGGGCTCGAGACGCACCTGGAGCGCTTCGGCGTGCGAGCCTTTTTCGCCGACGCGGGGGCGATCGAGGGAGGCGCCGTCAGTGATGCGGAGTTCCGGGCTGGCTACGCCGCCAGCTCCTTCCGCGCCGCCCAAGCCAGCGCGCAGAAGCGCAACCTGCAGTACAAGAGCACCTCCTGGCCGTACCTGGTCAGCGATAGCGACGTCGCCGTCTTCGGACGCGACACGCTCACGAGCCGCCAAGTGTGGTCGGCCTCGGAGGGCTACCCTGGCCACGCCAACTATCGCGACTTCCACAAAAAGGACGCCATCTGCGGCATGCGCTTTTGGCGCATCACCGGCCCACTGGTGGACCTGGCGGACAAGGACTTCTACAAGCCGGAGTGGGCTTTAACCGATGTGGGCGCGCACGCGGACCACTTCGTTGGCCTGGTCGAGAGGCATATCGCCGGCAATGCCATGGGCGGCACGGTGCCGCCTGTTGTCCTATCGCCGTACGACACCGAGTTGTTCGGCCATTGGTGGTTCGAGGGGGTGGAGTGGCTCAAGCAGGTGCTGCGGCGCCTGGCGACCCATCCGCGGATCGAGCTGACCACACCCGCGGCTTATCTCGACCGCTACCCGCCGACCGAGAAGATCGCCCTGCCGGAGAGCTCTTGGGGCGCCGGAGGCGATGCCCGCACCTGGTACAACGACGCGACGAAGTGGATGTGGCCCATCATCCACCAGTATGAGCGGCAGATGGAGGACGTCGTCGCCCGCTTTCCGGAGCCGGATGGCGTGAGCGGTGCGCTGGCCCAGGTCGCTCGGGAGCTGCTGCTGCTGGAAAGCAGCGACTGGCCCTTCCTTATCAGTACAGGCCAGGCCGGCGAATACGCCAGCGAGCGCTTCCGCTCCCACGCTGCCCGCTTCGATCGCCTGCTGGACGAGCTGCTGTCAGGCCGCGACACCGCCAGCGACGTCGAAACGATGGGCGAGCTGGACAACCCCTTCCCCGACGTAGACTACCGGGCTTTCGCCCAGCAGTAGTCCCCTCGCCCGCCGCTTTCGCCGTCCGCGTAGGACCGGGAGAGGGCTAGGGTGAGGGAGCCTTACCCCTGGTTTGCCGGCGCTTCCTGGAGCGTGATTGTGGCGGTCTTCTGGCTGCTGCCGGAGGAGAAGGTCATCTGCGCCTGGTCGCCGGGCTTCTTGGAGAGGATGGCGTCGCCCAGGTCTGAGCTGGTTTGGATATCCTTGCCGTCGAACTTCACGATGATGTCGCCCACCTTCAGCCCGGCCTGAGAGGCGGCGCTGCCGCTCGCCACCTGGGCAACGTAGGCGCCATGGTCCACAGACAACCGGTAGGCCCGCGCGATCTGCGGGCTGACGCTCTCGCTCGACACGCCCAGGAAGGCTCGCCCGGAGTGGACCACCTTGCCATCGGCGATCAGCTGCGGAATCACCACCTTGGCGCGATTGATGGGCACGGCAAAGGCGATGCCCTGGGCAATCTGGCCGAGCTCGGGATCGGTCGCCGCCAGCGTCGGCACCCCAACGATCTTGCCTCCCAGGTCCACGAGCGCGCCGCCGCTGTTCCCCGGATTAATGGCTGCGCTGGTTTGGATCATGTTCGGAATGGTCGTCGCCTGGCCGGTAACCTGGCTGGGCGGTTCGGGGATGGTCCTGTCCAGGGCGCTGACGATGCCATTGGTGACGGTCCGTGTGAAGCCGATCGGATTACCGATGGCCAGCACGCTCTAGCCGACCTGCAGCTTGGACGAATCGCCCATCTCGACCACCGGCAAGTCCGGCTGGTTGATTTGGATGACGGCTAGGTCGTCGAATGGGTCGAGGCCCACCAGCTTGCCTTGGACGGCCTGGTTGTTGGCCAGCGTCACCTGGTACGAGGTCGCCCCCTCGGCCACATGGGCGTTGGTCAGGATGTAGCCCTTGGCGTCGACGATGGTACCGGAGCCGAGTGCTTGTCCGCCTTGCACCGGATGGGTGATCTTCACGACGCCGGGCCCGACTTGCTGGACCGCCCGAATCGTTTGCTCCTCGGCCGAGCCGCCGTTGGATGCCGCTGTGCCGGCGTTCGCCGAAACTGACGGGGCGCTGGAGATCGCCGGCTTTGCCGCCGCCGATCTGGCTGCGCCGGACCCACTGGGACTCGCCACGCTGGCCGCCGCAGAACCGGCCGCGACCGGCTTCGTTGACGGCGAGGCTGCCACCGCGGGCGATGCCGCGGGCGATGATGGCGCAGCGCCGGACGGAACCGCTGCCGTCCCTGCTTGGCCACAAGCAGCGAGGACAAAAGGAAGTGTCGCGGACAGCAGGCTGCGTTTCATCATGAGCACCACCATAAATCATTCACCGGCTGCTGGCCGGCGGGCCACGGCCAGCAAAAAGCATTCCGAGGCGCCGGGCTAGCATTGAGAGACATGGCCGCCGGCGACGAGT
>DAIUFO010000343.1:0-4540 GCA_036844545.1 Chloroflexota bacterium | reverse complement strand
GCCACCCATGCCGTGCCGCCATCGCCTGCGCAGACTTGGGCGATATCTACGCCAATAGCTTGGGCAACCTCGCCGTGGCTCGCGCCTGGTTCGCTCGCGCCACGCGCCTGGTGGAGCACGAGCCGCCGTGCATCGAGCAAGGATGGGTGGCGGTCGCGGCGATGGGTTGCGATGTAGACGATCCGGCCGAGCTGCTGGCCAAGGCTGAGCTGGCGCTGGACCGGGCCCGCCGCTTCGGGGATGTGAACCTGGAGACCAAGGCGCTGGCCGATGCCGGCCTGGCGCATGTACAGGCTGGTCAGGTCGCCGAAGGGATGGCTCTCCTGGAGGAAGCCATGGCCCTGGCATGCGGGCCGGCCGAAGATCGCGGGATTGCCAGCAAGTCGGTATGCTCCTTCTTCACCGCCTGCTGCTACGCGGCCGATTTCGAGCGCGCCGGCTCCTGGGCTGAGCCTCTGCGGCGGCACGGCCTGATTGGTTACGCGCCGGGCACGCAGATCTTCCTCAGCAGCCATTGCGACAGCGTCCAGGCGACGCTGCTGTGTGAGCTGGGCCGCTGGACCGAGGCCGAGGCGCTGTTGACCAAGGCGATCGTGGAGTTCGAGGAACGGATGCCCCGCCCGAGCTACCACCCGGCAATCGCCCTGGCCGATCTGCGCATTCAACAAGGCCGCCTGGCCGAGGCGGAGCAGCTGCTGCTCGGCAAGGAGGCGCACATCCAAGCTCTGCTGCCCGCAGCCAGGCTCTACTTGGCTAGAGGCGATTATGAGCTGGCGCGGGCGGCCGCATATCGCGGCCTGAAAGCGCTGGGCGGCGACCGGCTGCGAGCCGCCGAGCTGTTGGACGTGCTGCTGGATGTCGAACTGGGCTTGGGCAACCTCAAGGCGGCCAAGGCGAGATGCGCCGAGCTGGCCGCGCGGACAGCAGGGCTCAACATCGCAACACTGCAAATCCGGACCGCGACGGCGCAGGCTCGGGTCATGGGCGCCTGCGGCGATGTCAACGGAGCCATTGCGGTGCTCGAGGCGGCAGTCGACGGGCTCACCAGTGCTGGCGCGCCATGTCTTCGAGCCAAGCTGCAGCTGCACCTGGCGCGGCTGCGCGAGCGACAAGGTGACACGCCGGGCGCCAGGCTCGAAGCCCTGGCGGCCGCGGCTGTGCTCGCCGGGCTGGATGTGGCCATCCCGGCCGGTGATGCTGCGCTGCTGGAACGCCTCGGCCCTACCGGCGGCCATCGATCGGCACAGCAGACAGCAAGGTTAGCCAGAGACGACCGCGGCTGGGTGGCGGCGTATGGCGGGACTCGAGCCCGGATGCCTGACTCGAAGGGCTTGCGCTATCTGGCTGAACTGCTGGCCCGACCAGGCGTGGAGCAGCACGCGCTCGATCTCGTTGACCGCGTAGAGGGGAGTGCCGGCGAGGGGCCTGGGCCGAACCGCCACCAGCTAGGCAATGCCGGCGAGCTGATCGACTCCGAAGCTCGCAGATCCTACCGCCATCGCATCGAAGAGCTGCGCAGCGAGATTGACGACGCGCTGGCGCTGGGCAACCTGGACGAGGCAGAAGCGCTGGAAGCGGAACTGGACCAGCTGGTGGCGCAGCTGGCCGGGGCTTTCGGCCTGGGCGGGCGGAGCCGCCGGGCCAGCTCCGCGGCGGAGCGCGCACGGCTGAACGTCACCCGCGCCTTGCGCGCGGCAACGGCCAAGTTGGTTCAAGAGCTTCCCGAGGCAGGCGCAGCACTCGACCGGGAGGTCCGCACCGGCCTGTACTGCGCCTACTGCCCGACCGGTGATGACGGGGTTCGCTGGATCGTTCAGACCTGACTGAACGGAATCCGGAAGGATTGAACGCCTCTCGGGTATGGAAACAAAAATTGACGAGATTGCCAACCGCATCTACCGCATCTCTACGTACATCCCCGAAATAGCGCCCCCTGCCGGTTTCACCATGAACCAGTTCCTGGTCATGGCTGACGAGCCGCTGCTGTTTCATACTGGTCCGCGCGCGCTATTCCCCTTCGTGGCTGAGGCCGTAGCCGGGGTGACGCCGGTCGAATCGCTGCGCTGGATCACCTTTGGCCATGTCGAGGCCGACGAGTGTGGCTCGGTCAACATGTGGCTGGCCGCCGCCCCGCGGGCGCAGGTGGCGCACGGCGAGCTCGGCTGCATGGTCTCGCTCAACGACCTGTGCGACAGGCCGCCGCGCCCGCTCAGCCAGGGCGAAGTTCTCGATCTTGGCGGCAAGCGGGTCCGCCACATCGACACCCCTCACGTGCCGCACGGCTGGGAGGCGCGAGTGCTCTTCGAAGAGACGACCAACACACTGCTGTGTGGTGATCTGTTCAGCCAGGTTGGCGCCGGCCCTGCCCTCACCAGCAGTGACATCGTTGAGCCGAGCATGGCGACGGAAGGCATGTTCCATTACAGCTGCCTGTCGCCACAGACCGCGGGCACTCTGCGACGGCTGGGCGACTTGGGCGCGACCACCCTCGCCACGATGCATGGCTCGTCCTATCAGGGCGACGCCAGGACGGCCCTGTACGAACTGGCAGCCCGCTACGAGCAGCTCGCGTCCGAATCTCGGCAGCCGGTCGGCGCCGGTCGCCTGTAGCCTGAGGAGCTGGCGTTATGGCAACGACTATCACAGCAACAGCACCGACCGATGTGCGTTCCATCTCACCCATCGGCCACGACGAGGCGATGAGCCTGGCAGACACCGAGGCGCGGCGACTCCTCGAGGTCGTGGACCAACTCTGCGAGCCTGATTGGAGCCTACCCACAGAGTGCGCCGGCTGGGACGTCAAAGCCTTGCTGTCGCACGTCCTCGGCAGCATGGAGCGCGACACGCGCTTTCCGGTGTTCGTGGGCCAATTCGTGGCTGCCCAGCGAGCTACGAAGCGGACTGCCCGCCCGATGATCGACGAGATGACAGCCCGCCACGTCCGTGAGCACGCGCACCTGTCGCCCAGCGAGCTGACGAGGCGCATGCACGAGCTTGCGCTCAGGGCGGTTGCCGGCCGGCGCCGCCGCCCCGCGCTGCTCCGCGCCATGAAGATGAAGGCCAGCCCGCCATTTGAGGGCACCTGGACCTTCGGCTACCTCGTCGACATCATCCTTGGCCGGGACAATTGGATGCACCGCGTCGATCTTTGTCGCGCCATGCGGAACCCGCTGGTGCTGACGGCGGACCATGATGGCCGGATCATGGCGGACGTCATCGCCGACTGGGCGAGGGCTCATCGCCAGCCGTTCAGGCTGACGCTGGAGGGGCCGGCTGGTGGCAGCTTCGCTCAAGGGACCGGAGGGGACGAGCTGCGGCTCGACGCGGTCGAGTTCTGCCGCATCCTGTCCGGCCGTGGTGACGGTTCAGGCTTGCTCACCCACCCGATCCCCTTCTGACAAAGCTATTTGGAACCGGACCCGGGCCAAACAGGGTGCGCTCTGGGCGGCTTGGGACGTCCGACTATAAGCCGCCGGTGGCCGGCAGCTTTGTTACAGGCCGCGGCGGCGTCATCCACTACCGCCAAGCCCGCAATACCACAGAAGAATCACCCACCGCGACGACGACGACTGCGGCAGGCGCCGCCGCCGCCGGTCCTCCTCCTCCCTCCTCAGTACTGGCCACTGTCAGCGCGGTCTTTTCGCGGTCGGCCGTGCTATTGTTGAAATCTTGGACACCGCGCGGCATATCGTCCTCTTTGTCACCGCGGAGCACGATGCAGCAGTTCTGGCGGTGCGCTGAAGCAAGATGCAAGAAGGCGTCGACGAACTACTCACCATACCCGTCACATGTCATCTGGACCTGCGGGGCGAGACCTGCCCCACCACGAGCGACGAGACGCTACGTGTCTTGGAAGGGATGGCCGCGGGAGAAGTGCTGGAGGTTGAATCCGATTACGAACCGGCCCGGACCACCATTCCTTACCACTGCGGCAAGCGCGGCTACCGCCACGCGTTCGTGCCGAGCGACGAGAGCGGTCCCAGGGGGCCACACTCGGTGTGGCGCATCCACATTCAACGCACCTAACCAAACGGGAAAACACCTAACTAAATAGGAGAAGCGATATGGCAGATCTATTGTTTGTAGGCACTCACGCCACCGACGATCCAACTAGGGCGGCGCTGCCCTTCCTGTCCGCGACCGGTGCGCTCGCCGGCAAGATCGACGTGGCTGTGGCGCTGCTTGGAGAAGCCGCATACCTGATGAAAGACGAGATCGCGCGAAGCGTCCTGCCGGTCGGCTTCAAGCCGTTGAGCGAGCTGATGGCGGCGTGTCGGGCTGGAGCGGTAACGGTCTATGTCTGAGGATCCTGCGCGGTCGCCCGTGGGGTGACGGAAGCGGACCTTGAGGGCAAGAATGCCCAGTTCATGGACGCGATCATCTTCGCCGAGCTGTGCTCGCAGCGAAGCACAGTCACGTTCTGAGAGCCAGTCCCACTCGCGGCATTTGCGCCCTGCGAGAGAACGAGGTTGGCGACATCATCAGGGCGCCCTTCTACGAAATGCGCATGCCGGCCGGTGCCAGCGCCGGTTACTGAGAG
>DAIUFO010000342.1:0-4553 GCA_036844545.1 Chloroflexota bacterium | reverse complement strand
TTGCTTTCGACTTCGGAGATCGGGAAGGCCATGATGCAGCCGATGGTACGGCACCGGCTGCCAGGCGCAATCGACTGGCCGGTGGCATAATGCCGGACATCAGCAAGGAGAGAGCAGATGCCGAACCCGTTCGAGGTCACCAAGCTGGCCCACGTTGCGCTGGGCGCTCTGGACATGAACAAGCAGGCCGAGTTCTATGTCGAGCGCTGGGGACTGGACCGCATCGACGAGCATGGCGGACAGTTGTTCCTAAGGGGTGACTGCCCGCAGCATCACATCGTGGAGCTGAACGCCAGCGGCAAGTCCGGCATCGACCACGTGGCGCTCGAGGTGGCCAGCGCCGACGACGTCGAGCGCGCCGCGGATTTCCTCAGCGGGCAGGGAGTCGAGATCGTCACGCCGCCGACAAAGGAGCTGGAGCCCGGCATCGCCAAGTCGATGCGGGTGCGGGACCCGGAAGGCAACGTGGTCGAGCTCGTGGCGGGCGTCGATACCGTGACCGATGCTTACGGCTCGCGCGACGTGAAGCCCAAGGGCCTGAACCACGTGGTGCTGTGGGCCAAGGACATGCCGGCCATGGAGACCTTCTACCGCGACACGCTGGGCTTCCAGCAATCAGACGCTATCGCTAACTTCATGACATTCTGGCGCTGCAACGCCAACCACCACTCGATCGCCTTGTGCCCCGCCCGCGAGGGGCAGACAGGCTTGCACCATGCCGCGTTCGACACCAAAGACTGGCAGGAGTTCATGAGCGCGGTGTTCTGGATGGGCGAGCGCGGCGTTCAGCGCTTCTGGGGTCCGGGGCGGCACACGGCCGGGAACAACTTGTTCTCGTACTACCACGATCCCGAAGGCAACACCGTGGAGTGGACCTCCGAGGTGGAGCAGATCACCGATCCGAACTACGTCGCCCCGCTTCGCCAGCCCGGCCCGAAGGTTACCGACCAGTGGGGCTCTATGCCTCCGGGGGCGCCACCACGCTAGACGAGCTCGTCGAGCGGGCACGCGGGCTCGCGCCGCGACTACAGGGTCGCGCGACTCAGGCCGAGGCGCTGCGCCGCATGCCGGACGAGACCATGGCGGACTTCGTCCAGGCAGGTCTGCTGCGGGTGTTTGTGCCGGAACGCTACGGCGGCTACGAGCTGGACTACGGGCCGGTGCAGCTCGCGCTCAGCAACGTCCTGGGGCGAGCCTGCGGCTCCAGCGCCTGGATCCAGAGCGTGCTGGCCTGCCATGCCTGGATCGTGGGCATGTACCCCAAGGCCGCGCAGGATGCTGTGTGGACAGACGGTCCGGACACGATCGTGGCCTCGGCTTTCGCACCCAGCACCGGGAAGGCGCAGGCTGTCGAGGGCGGCTACGTGCTCGACGGCCAGTGGCAGTTCTCGAGCGGCGTACACCACGCGCAGTGGCTGGTGGTCATGTTCGGCGCGCCGGGGCCGGAGGGGCTGCAGCTCCATTTCGGGCTCGTGCCCAGGAAGGACTTCGAGGTGCTCGACACCTGGTACTCCCCGGGCCTGCGAGCGACCGGCAGCAGCGACGTGCAGCTCAACGAAGCCTTCGTACCGCACGATTTCAGCATCAACGTCAGCCTGGCCGACGGGCGGCCCACTCCTGGCAGCGCCCTCAACCACAGCCACATCTACCGCCTGCCGCTGTGGTCCGTGTTCTCGTATAACATCGGCTGCCCGGCGTTGGGCATGGCCCGCTGCGCCGTCGAGGAGTACATCCGGCAGACGGCGAGCCGGCCCGACAAGGAGCTGGCACAAGGCCGCCATGCCCGCATCGCCGAATCGGCCGCCGAGGTCGACGCCGCGGAGGCGCTGCTGCTGGCCGACGCCGCGGACATTACGCGCCTGGGCAAGATGGGTGAGCCGATCCCGATCGAGACGCGGGCCAGGTGGCGTCGCGACATGGCTTACGCGGTGATGGTCTGGACGCGCGCCGTCGACCGCTTGATTGGATCGGTCGGCGCCCATGGCATGAAGGACGACAGCCTCATCCAGCGCGCCTTCCGCGACATCCACGCGGCCGGCAACCACACCGGCCTGGTCTGGGACAACCATGTGCCGGTGTGGGGCAGGCTGTCCGTGGGCCTCGATCCGCTCAACGCCCGCGGACTGCCTCTGCCGGTCTAGTCCTCGCCCGGGCCAGCGGATTGGTTCCCTCACCCTAGCCCTCTCCCGGTCCTACGCGGACGGCGAAAGCGACGGGCGAGGGAACACAGGGTCAGATTTCGTTGGTTACGAGCTTGGGCAGCCAGACGTCGAGCAGGGCGGGCACGCCGTCGCGGTTGATGGCGTTCAGGCCGCGGCGGATGGCGTTGGCGAGATCGTTGGGATCGGTCACCTTCTCGCCGTACGCGCCGCTGGCTGCCGCTTCGGCGGCGTAGTTGGGCGGCGGGTCGAACCAGCCGCCGGTGAGGTTGGTGTTCTTGGCGGCGTAGCCCTCCGGGAACATGCGCAGCACTTCGTGCGTCCCGGTGCGATAGCCGCGGTTGTTGAAGATGACGAACAGCACCGGCGCCTGATGGAAGCGCGAGGACCAGATGCAGACCTGCGGGTTGGAGAACATCCAGGAGCCGTCGCCGACCGCGGCGACGACCGTGCGCCCCGGATCGGCGGCCTTGATGCCGACGGCCGCGGGAGCAGCCCAGCCAAGGCCGGAGCCGATGCCGCCGATGAGCGTGCCCGGCTGGGTGCGGTTGACGCCGGTGGTGTCGCACAGCTCGTGGGTGATGGTGGCGTCCGGCGGCAGCACCTCGCCGAGCTGGTGGCTCAGCCAGCGCGAGGTGATGGCGCCCTTGGCGGCGTCGCCTTCGGCTGCGTCGCGATAGGCATGCAGCTGCTGCTCGCCTTCGGCCCGCAGCGCCGCCAAGCGCTGCTCGCAGCGGCGCTTCTGCTCGGACGTCATCCGCGAGCGGACTTCTTCCAGAAGCGCCGGAAGGGCGTTGCCCGACGAGGCGGTGATGGCCAGGTCGGCCGGGTATTCGTAGATGGCCGTCATGCGGACGATGGGATCGACGCCGATGCGGATTATCCGCGTGCCGCGGTCGGGGTTGAACATGGTGGGCATCCAGGGCACGACCGCGTCGATCGCCAGGACGCAGTCCGTAGCCGGCACCGGCGAGAAGCTGGGGCTGCCGCACAGCAGCGGATGCCGCCCCGGAATGTTCATGCGCGCGGCGTCGGCCAGGACGCGAGCGCCGAGCAGCTCGGCCAGCTCGATCAGGACGGGCACAGCCGCGGTGTTGCTGCCCAGCTCGTAGGTCGAGATCAGCGGCCGCTCGGCCTCCAGCAGCCAGCGCGCGGCTTGGCGGATGTCGTCGGGATTGGGGAACGGAGCCGAGGCCGGCCGCAAGTCTCGGAGCAGCGGGAAGTGGGCGCCGTTGATGGGCGTCAGCGCCGATTCGCGCGGCAGGGCCAGGTAGGCCGGGCCTTTGGGCTCGCTCAGCATCACCTGCAGTGCCCGGCTGATGACCAGCCCGGGGTTGTCGTAGGGCGCCAGCTTGTGGTCCCAGCGCATGTACTGCCGCACGATCTGGCCCTGATCCGGCACCTGCTGGTACCAGTTGATGAAGGACGCTCGGCCGCCGTGGACTTCGGGCGCAGCGGAGGGCGGATAGCCGGAGATAATGAGCACCGGCAGGCTGCCGCGGTCGGTCTGGTGGATGGCCGCGCCGGCGTTCATGAGACCAACCTCGACGTGCAGCGCCACCGACGATGGCTTGCCGGTGACGACGGTTTCGCCGCCAGCCGCGGACAGGGCGGCCTGCTCGTGGGTCATGGTCATGATCAGGGGGGTCGGCCGGCCGAGCTCCTCGTTCTTGACGGCAGCTTCCTGCAGGACGCCGATCTCGGAGCCGGAGACGAACCACAGGCGGTCCACGCCACCCAGCTTCATGGCGGCCATCATGGCCTCGGCGGCCTGGTCGGCCGGCATATCAAAGGTGCGGCTGCCGGAGGTGGACTGCTGGGTGCTGGATTCGATCACTTGAGCCATGGGCGCAGCCTAGCAGACGCTACGCGTCAGCGTCAAAAGCCGGCTTGCAACCGGGAGCATGCCTTGGCGAGCTTGATTTGCCGGGAAGTTACCCGAAGTTAAACCGGAGGTGCACCCGCGGTTTAACGGGTTTACCTAAAACCACCACCCTCAGCCCCTAGTCCACAAGTGCGTGACAGACCCTCCCCCCCTATCCCCATGGGCCTATGGGCTGCGCCACACCCATCTCCTCCTGTGTCACCCGTACCGCCTGATCGAGGGCTTCGTGACGGCTGTTAGGGATGTGCGTGACCAAGGGGCTGAACATCAATTAGGGACAGGCTGCAGCTTCGTTCAAGAGGTATGGCATCATAGCGGTCAAAGTCCGGTTGCTCGTGCTGGGCGCCGGACAACGTGTCCTTGCGAATCAAAGGGGGGCGGAATGAAGTTAGTTCAGTTCTACGAGACCAATGTGCTGGACGCCGATTCGGGCGTGGCATAGGTGCCGAACGGCATGTCGCCGATCAGCAGCGCGGTATGGTTGCCGCGTGCGACGCACGCGGTGTGGT